>DAIDKG010000269.1 GCA_027450125.1 Bordetella sp.
GCCGCCAATCCGGCCATCGTCGAGGAATACCGCGCCGGCAAGCAGAAAGCCTTCAACTCGCTGGTGGGCCAGATCATGAAGGCTGCCAAGGGCAAGGCCAACCCGCAGCAGGTCAACGACCTGCTCAAGCAGAAGCTGGACGGCTAGGGCCTGACGAACGCGCGGCCGGCGCCGGCTTTATTTACAATGACGCCGTATCCTGAACGCGGCGCCGGGTTCTGCCCGCCGCATCCGTAACGACATCGCCGTGGCCCAAACTCCCGCCTCCGACAGCAATACCTTCCGCACCGACTTCGTGCGCTTCGCCGCCGAGCTGGGCGTACTGAAATTCGGCGCCTTCACCACCAAGGCCGGCCGCCTGAGCCCCTACTTCTTCAACGCGGGCCTGTTCAACACCGGCGCGGCGGTTGCCCGGCTGGCCGACTTCTACGCCCAGGCGCTGCTGGCTTCGGGCGTGCAGTTCGACATGCTCTACGGCCCGGCCTACAAGGGTATTCCGCTGGTCACCGCCCTGGCGCTGGCGCTGGCCGCGCGCGGCCGCGACGTGCCCTTTGCCTTCAACCGCAAGGAGGCCAAGGACCACGGCGAAGGCGGCTCCCTGGTGGGGGCTGCGCTCGCCGGCCGCGTCGTCATCATCGACGACGTGATCTCGGCCGGCACCTCGGTGCGCGAATCCGTGCACATGATCCAGCAGTCCAAGGCCACGCCCGCCGCCGTCCTGATCGCCCTGGACCGCATGGAGCGCGCGGGCCCGGACAGCGCCCTCTCGCCCCATTCCGCCGTGAAGGAAGTGACCAGCACCTACGGCATGCCCGTGGTCAGCATCGCCAGCCTGCACGACATCATGGCGCTGCTCGAGCACGACGAGGGCTTTGCCCAGCACAAGGCCGCCGTGGCCGCCTACCGCGCCAAATACGGCGTTTGAACCTCCCGGATACCACCATGTTCCGCGTCATTTCCGCCAACCTGAACGGCATCCGTTCAGCCGCCTCCAAGGGCTTTTTCGACTGGATGGGCCGGCAGGATGCCGACATCGTCGGTGTGCAGGAAGTCAAGGCCCAGCACGATCAGGTCACCGGCGTCTTCGACCGCCACGAGAAAATGGCCGGCTACTTCCATTACGCCGAGAAAAAGGGCTATTCCGGCGTGGGCCTGTACAGCCGCCATGAACCCAGCGACGTCGTGCGCGGCATCGGCAACCCGGAATTCGACGCCGAAGGCCGCTGGGTCGAGCTGCGCTTCGACACGCCCGAACGCAAGTTCAGCGTCGTCAGCTGCTACTTTCCCAGCGGCTCCAGCGGCGACGAGCGCCAGCAGGCCAAGTACCGCTTCCTGGACTTCATCTATCCGCACCTCATGCGCCTGAAGGCCGAGCGCCAGTTCATTCTTGTGGGCGACGTCAATATCGCCCACAAGGAGGCCGACCTGAAGAACTGGAAAGGCAATCTCAAGAACAGCGGATTCCTGCCCGAGGAGCGCGCCTGGATGACCCGGCTGCTGGACGAAGGCGAACTCACCGACGTCTACCGCGCCCTGCATCCGGACACCACCGACGCGTGCTACACGTGGTGGAGCAACCGCGGCCAGGCCTATGCCAAAAACGTGGGGTGGCGCATCGACTACCAGCTGGCCACCGGCCGCGTCGCGGCCTGCGCCCGGACAAGCGGCGTCTACAAGGACGAGAAGTTCAGCGATCATGCGCCGCTGACGGTGGACTACGACTTCGCGCTGTAGCGTCAGGCGGCGGCTTCGGCTCGCCCAGAATAAAAACACACCTGGTTCTTGCCCAGCGCCTTGGCCCGGTACATGGCCTGGTCGGCGCGATCGAGCAGTTCGTCGGGATCGGTCACGCCGGGCGAGAGGCTTACGCCGATGCTGGCGCTGACGCAGACATGCTGGCCGTCGAGCTCGATGGGCTGCGACAGCGACGTGAGCAGCATGTCCGCGATCTGCCCGACATAGCCGTTGGACTCGGGATGGTTCAGGCCTTCGAGCACGACGGTGAATTCGTCGCCTGACAGGCGGGCGACCGTGTCGGTATCGCGCAGGTCGTGCTTGAGCCTGGCCGCCACGACCTTGAGCACGGTGTCGCCGCCGGCATGGCCATAGGTGTCGTTGACCTGCTTGAAGCCGTCCAGATCGATGAACAGCACGGCCAGCATGCTCGACGCGCGGCGCGCGCGTGCCATCGCCTGTTCGATGCGGTCGGCGAACTGCAGCCGGTTGGGCAGGCCGGTCAGCGCATCGTGCAGGGCCAGATAGCCCAGGTATTCGCGGTCCATGTGGCGTTCGGTCGCGTCGGAAGCCAGCACCATGTAGTTTTCATAATCGCCCGAGGCGAGCGGGTCCAGCCCTTTGAGCGCGACGGACTCCAGATAGATGGAGCCGTCCTTCCTGCGGTTCCAGACCTTGCCCTCCCAATGCCCCTGCTCGCGCACGGCCTTCCAGATGCCCTCGTAGAACTGCGGCGTCTGGCGGCCCGAGTTCAGGCTGCGCAACCGGGTTCCCAGCAGCTCGGCCTCGGTATAGCCGGTCATGCGCAAGTAAGCCGGATTGATCCGCTGCACGCGCCCCTGGGCGTCGAGCACGGCCACGCCGTTGCGCGAGTGTTCGAAAATGCGGTCGAATATGCTGACGGAGTGATCCGCCTTGCGCTGCGCTTCGATGCGGTCGTACGCCAGCAGGCAGGCGGCGACCGCGGCGCCCAGGATCAGCAAAAACACGCGGGCGTAGCTAGCCCAGACCAGGCCGCACAGCACGACCATGCCAACTATCCCGGCGAGTATTTTGAATGAGTGCGCTCGGGGGGGCCTGGCCATGGAAATCTTCCGCGCTGTGGTTTTGATACGAGCGCAGCAATGCTAGGCGATTCCGGTATCAATTAGATCGGGGAAGACCCTGATTTTTTTCACATCTCCGGCCAACGGCAAGGTTCACGTTGGCTAATTGCCGCTATAAATTGACATTTTCAAATGTCAATTCAACTGCGCACCCGCTTCTTCAAGTGCGCCGATGCGCGCGCGATAGGCATGCAGCAGCAGCAGGCCGGGCACCCCGATGGCGACGGAAAACAGGAAGAAGCCCGGCCAGCCCAGATGCTCGACCAGCGTCGGCGTGAGCGGTCCGGCCAGATAAGTGCGGCCCACGGCCGACAGCGCCGACAGCAGCGCGAACTGCGTGGCCGAGTACTCATGCCGGCACAAGGCCATCAGCAGGCCGACGAATGCGGCCGTGCCCAGGCCGCCGCACAGGTTCTCGACGCCGAC
>DAIDKG010000270.1 GCA_027450125.1 Bordetella sp.
TGGGCTCGCTGCTGCGCCGCATCGAGGCGTCCGCCATTCCCAACCTGCGCATCGTCCAGCACGATGCCGTGGAAGTGGTGCGCGATATGATCGCCCCGGATACGCTGGCTGGCGTGCATGTGTATTTTCCCGATACCTGGCCCAAGAAGCGCCATCACAAGCGCCGCCTGATACAGCCGGCGTTCGTGGCGCTGCTGGCCAGCCGCATCGCCCCCGGCGGCTATCTGCACTGCGCCACCGACTGGCAGGAATACGCCGTGCAGATGCTCGAAGTGCTGGGTGCCGAGCCGCTGCTGCGCAACACGTGCGCCGACTATGCGCCGCGTCCCGACTACCGGCCGCAGATCAAATTCGAAACCCGCGGCCTGCGCCTGGGCCACGGCGTGTGGGACCTGATCTTCAAGCGCGCCTGAGCACGCCACAGTCATCCAATCGAGGAAGGCACATGCTGTATCCGCCCATCGACCCCTATCGCAAAGGCATACTGGATACCGGCGACGGCCACCAGGTTTACTGGGAACTGTGCGGCAATCCGCAAGGCAAGCCGGCGGTGTTCCTGCATGGCGGCCCGGGCAGCGGCTGCACCGCGGTGCACAGGCAGCTGTTCGACCCCCGGCGGTACAAGGTGCTGCTCTTTGACCAGCGCGGGTGCGGCCGTTCGCTGCCGCATGCAAGCCTGGACAACAATACGACCTGGCACCTGACGGCCGACATGGAGCGCCTGCGCGCCGAGATCATGGGTGCGGACAAATGGCTGGTGTTCGGCGGCTCCTGGGGCTCGACGCTGGCGCTGGCCTATGCCCAACAGCATCCCGGCCGGGTCAGCGAACTGGTCGTGCGCGGCATCTTCGGCCTGCGCCGCGAGGAACTGCGCTGGTTCTACCAGGAAGGCGCTTCGTGGCTCTTTCCCGACTATTGGGAAGACTTCGTCGCGCCCATCCCGCCCAAGGAGCGCGGCGACCTGATCGCGGCCTACCGCAAGCGGCTTACCGGCGACGACCCGGCCGAGCAGCTGCGCGCCGCCAAGGCCTGGAGCCTGTGGGAAGGCCGGACCATCACCTTGCTGCCCAGTGCCAGGCACCAGCAAAGCCATGCCGACGACCGCAACGCATTGGCCTTCGCGCGCATCGAGAACCACTATTTCGTGAATGACGGTTTCATGCAGTGCGACGGCCAGCTGCTGCGCGACGCGCACACGCTGCACGGCATCCCCGGCACCATCATCCAGGGCCGCTACGATGCCTGCACGCCGGCGCGCACCGCCTGGGAACTGCACAAGGCCTGGCCGCAGGCCGCGTTCCATATGGTGCCCGACGCCGGCCACGCCTTCGACGAACCCGGCATCCTGGCGCGCCTGATCGAAGCCACCGACACCTACGCGAGCCGCTGATGCAGATCACCGTCAATGGCGCTGCGCGCGAACTGCCGGCCGGCCTGACCGTAGCCGGCCTGATCGAACTGCTGGGTTATGCGGGCAAGCGCGTTGCCGTGGAGCGCAACGGCGAGATCGTGCCCAAGAGCCGCCACGCGGACACGTCCCTGCAGGAAGGCGACCAGATCGAGATCGTGGTGGCCGTCGGCGGCGGCTGATCCGGCATGGCCGGGATCGTGCGCCCGCCGTGAAGCGCCGATCGGCGCATCGATCGGCGGCCGGACACGTCAGCGCCCGCCGAAGCGCCCCATGCCCTTCATGGCGCCCATGGCGCGCATCATCTTGCCCATGCCGCCCTTTTTCATCATCTTCATCATGCCCTGCATCTGCTCGAACTGATTGAGCAGCTTGTTGACCTCCTGCACCGGCACGCCGGCGCCCGAGGCGATGCGGCGCTTGCGCGAGGCCTTGATGAGTTCGGGCTTGGCGCGTTCGCCCGGGGTCATGGAATTGAGGATGCCCTCGGTGCGGCGCATCTGCTTCTCGGCCTGGCCGCCCTGCAGCTGGCCCGCCGCCTGCTGGAATTGCGCCGGCAGCTTCTCGAGCATCGAGCTCATGTCGCCCATTTTCTTGACCTGGGCGATCTGGTCGCGGAAATCGTTGAGGTCGAACTTGTTGCCCGACTTGATCTTGGCCGCGAGCTTCTGCGCCTCAGCGATGTCGATGTTCTTCTGCGCCTGCTCCACCAGCGACACGATGTCGCCCATGCCCAGCACGCGCTGCGCCATGCGGTCGGGATGGAAGGGCTCCAGGCCGTCGAGCTTTTCGGACACGCCCACGAACTTGAGCGGCTTGCCGGTGACGTGCCGCACCGACAGGGCCGCGCCGCCGCGCGCGTCGCCGTCCAGCTTGGTGAGCACCACGCCCGTCAGCGGCAGCGCATCGGCGAAGGCGCGCGCAGTGTTGACCGCGTCCTGGCCCTGCATGGCGTCCACCACGAACAGGGTCTCGATGGGACGGACCAGATCGTGCAGCGCGCGGATCTCGCGCATCATCGCCTCGTCGATGCCCAGGCGGCCTGCCGTATCCAGGATGAGCACGTCGTAGTGATGGCGCTTGGCGTGATCCACCGCATTGCGCGCGATGTCCTCGGGCTTCTGGCTCGGATCGGAAGGCAGGAAGTCCACTCCCGCCTGCGCCGCCACGGCCTTGAGCTGGTCGATGGCGGCCGGCCGGTAGACGTCGGCGCTCACCACCAGGACTTTCTTCTTGCCGGTAGGCCGCCCGTTGCTGGTGTGTCCGCCTTCGGCCAGCCAGCGGGCCAGCTTGCCGGTGGTGGTGGTCTTGCCCGCGCCCTGCAGGCCGGCCATGAGGATGACGGCCGGCGGCTGCATGGCCAGGGAAAGCTCGGCCGCGGCCGGGCCGAGATCGGCGCCCATCAGGCCGGCCAGTTCCTTGTGCACCACGCCCACCAGGGCCTGGCCGGGCGTCAGGCTGCCCACCACCTCCTCGCCCAGCGCTTTTTCCTTCACGCTGGCCACGAAATCGCGCACCACCGGCAGGGATACATCGGCCTCCAGCAGGGCCATGCGCACTTCGCGCAGCATCTCCTGCGTGTTGGCTTCGGTCAGGCGCGCTTCGCCGCGCAGCGTCTTGACGACGCGCGAAAGTCGTTGAGTCAGGTTATCGAGCATGGGAAATAGAGGCGTTACGCTTACACTAGCCGGCTGAACCGGAACCTTTTTACCGCCGGGCCGCCCCCAGGTGAGCCGCCCCTTTCGGGGGCGGCAGGCCAAAGGCGCGGCGTGGGGGTACTTCTTTATGTCGCTGGGTATTGTATTTCACGCCATCTCGGCCCTGGCCTACGCATCGATGGGCGCGGGGCACACCCGCCGCCTGCTGCGCGACGGCAATGCCGAACAGGTCGGCCAGACCGCCCGCATGTGTCTGCTCGGCTCCCTGGCTCTGCAGGCGGTGGCCCTGTACTTCAGCCTGCAGCGCGACGGCCAGCTTTTCATCGGCTGGGCCCTGGCCCTGTCGGCGGCCGTCTGGCTGGGACTGCTGGTGTACTGGATCGAGGGCTTCTTCATCCGCCTGGACGGCCTGCAGCTGCTGCTGATCCCGGCCGGCTTTCTGACCACGCTGCTGGCGGCGCTGTTCCCGCAGGGCTTCATCGTGCCGCATGCCGGCAACGCCTGGCTGCGCGCCCATCTGGTCATTTCGCTGGCCGCCTACGGCCTGATCACCATCGCCGCGCTGCAGTCCATGCTCATGTCGCTGCTCGACCGCCACCTGCGCCAGCACGAAGCGGCGGACGCGCGGCGCGGCCTGATCGCCCTGGTGCTGGACGCGCAGCCTCCCCTGCTGGTGCAGGAAAGGCTGCTGTTCAGGCTGATCGGCGTGGGCTTCGCCGTGCTGACGCTGGCAATGATCACCGGTTCCGTCGCATCGATGGAACTGATACACCGCGTCCTGCCCTTCGACCACAAGACCGTGTTCACGGTGCTTTCGTGGATCACGTTCGGCGGCCTGCTGGCGGGCCGGCACCTGCACGGCTGGCGCGGCCGCATGGCGCTGCGCTGGACGCTGACCGGCTTCGTGTTCCTGATCCTGGCCTACACGGGCAGCCGGTTCGTGCTCGAAGTCATCCTGCATCGAGGCTTGCAATGAGATCCCCACCCTCGCGACATCCGCTGCCTGTCACGCAGGCGTTCCACCTGCCTGAGGCGCCCCGGCGGAGACTGAAATGAAATTCATCACCTGGCTGCTCATCATTCTGGCGGCGATGACCGTCTCGCGCGTGATCAATGCCCGCAACGCGGCGGCTCGCCGCGGCGTTGCCCAGCCCGGCAAGGCACCCGACCGCATCGAGTCCATGGTGAGCTGCGCCCACTGCGGCGTCTACATGCCCCGTTCGGAAGCCTTGCTGATCGGCAAGCGCACGTGGTGTTGCGAAGACCACGCGCGGCTGGGGCCGGCGTCCGAACGGTAAGCCTGAAGGAAACGGCATGCAGACCCTCGCCCTGGATCGCCATGGCTGGCTGCGGCCCGGCCTGGCGCGGCCCGGCCTCTCGCGGCCCGGCCCTTCCGTGCAGTGCCTGCCTTCGCCCAACGCGGATGCGCGCCCGCCGGGCGTCGCGGTGTCGCTGCTGGTCATCCATAACATCAGCCTGCCGCCCAATCGCTTCGACGGTCCCTGTGTGGCCGACCTGTTCCTGAACCGGCTCGACTACGGCTCGCATCCCTGGCTCGAGCGACTGCGCGGACTGCGCGTCTCGGCGCACTTCTTCGTGCGCCGAGACGGCAGCGTGCTGCAATTCGTCTCGACCGAGGACCGGGCCTGGCATGCAGGGGTGTCCCAGTTCCGGGGCCGCGAGCGCTGCAACGACTTTTCCATCGGCATCGAAGTCGAGGGCGCGGACACCGTGCCTTACGACGACCGGCAATACGAGACCCTGTCGCGGCTGGCGCCCCTGCTGCGCAGCCGCTACCCCCTGGCCCACGTGCGCGGTCACGAGCACATCGCCCCCGGCCGCAAGACCGACCCCGGCCCGGCCTTCGACTGGCAGCGCTTCGGCCATGAAAGCGGCTATGCTCGCCGCTCAATGCCGCCGTTCTGAAATCCGGCCGCCGCCCGCCGCGGCCAAACATCGGGAATCATCATGCTGAAAATCTGGGGCCGCCTGAGTTCGGTCAATGTGCAGAAAGTAATGTGGGCAGTACGCGAGCTGGCGCTGCCGCACGAACGCATCGAGGCCGGCGGCCAGTTCGGCGTGGTCGGCACCGCCGACTACCTGCGCATGAATCCCAACGGCCAGGTGCCGGCCATCGACGACGGCGGCTTCGTGCTGTGGGAATCGAACGCCATCGTCCGCTACCTGGCATCGCGCTACGGCGAAGGCACGCTGTGGCCTGCCGACCCGTGCGCGCGCGCCGACGTCGACCGCTGGATGGACTGGCAGGCCACCGAGTGGCAGCCGACCATGATGCATGCCTTTCTGGGCCTGGTGCGCACTCCCGAGGAGAAGCGCGACCATGCCGCCATCGCGGCATCGACCGCCAAGGCCAACGCCAAGGCGCTGATCCTGGAACAGACCCTGCAGGACAGGGAATTCGTGGGCGGCGCGCAGATGACGATGGGCGACATCGTGCTGGGCTGCGCGGCGCATCGCTGGCTGGGCATTCCGATGGAACGCCCGGCCACGCCGGCCTTGGCGGCCTGGTACCGGCGCCTGATGATGCGGCCTGCGGTTCAGGGCGTCCTGACGCTGCCGCTCAAGTGAGATCCACCCAGGCGCGGCGGGCCGCCACTGCGCCAGGCGCCAGGGCGGCCTGAGCGATCAGTCGGGCAGATCGTGATCCTTGGTCTCGGGCAGGAACCACGGCAGGATCATGCCCAGCACGTACACCGAACCGAAGATCAGCGCGGCCTGGGAAACCCCGCCGAAGGACTTGATCAGCGTACCCGACAGGATGGGAAAGAACCAGGCGATCAGCCGCGCCGAGTTGAAGACGAAGCTGACCGCGGTGGAGCGCACCGACGAGGTGAACAGCTCGGCCGGGTAGATGGCCAGCCAGCCGAAGGCGCAGCCCAGGGTGAAGAAGCCGTTGATGGGCGCCACCACCTGCATGCCCTGCACCGTGTCGACCCAGGCATAGACCAGTATCGTGGTCAGCAGCGAGCCGGCGAAGGTCAGGAAGAGAAACCAGCGGCGGCCCACCGCGTCGATGATGAACCCCGAGGCCAGATAGGCCAGGATCGCGCCGATGGTGTAGGTAATGTTGACCGAGGAGACCCAGCCCTGGACGTTGGCCACGTGGCTGGCGACGGCGATCGAGGCAGTGTAGGCGGGCAACCAGCTGGATACCGCCCACCAGCCCACGATGGTGACGATGGAAAGCACCGTGGCCAGCACGATGCGGCGCGCGGCTTCGCGCTCGGTGAATATCTGCTTCAGGGTCAGGGGCCGCTTGCCGGAGGCTTTCTGCGCCAGGCCGACCTCGGTCGCGCCCCAGCGCCGGTTGCGCACGGCCTCGATCCACTTCTCGGATTCGTCTACGCCGCGGCGCAGATAGAGCACGAAGAAAGCCGGCAGCGCGCCCACGACGAACATCACGCGCCAGTTGTCCGCGCCGAAGGGATCGAACTTGCCCAGGAAATACCAGATCACCGCGGCGATCAGCGTGCCCCAGCCGAAGCCGGACTGCAGGAAGCCCGCGCCCTTGGCGCGCGCTTCCTTGGGCCAGGTCTCGGCGATCAGGGCGATGCCCGTGCTCCATTCGCTGCCCATGGCCAGTCGGGTCAGAAAGCGCAGCGCGCTCAGTTGCCACACGTTCTGCGACAGCGCCGTGAAGCCCGTGAGCACGGCGTATAGAAACACCGACCACATCATCATGCGCTTGCGGCCGATGTAGTCGGCCATGGTTCCGCCGATCAGCCCGCCTATGCCCCAGCCGAGCAGCGTGATGCCGATCACCAGGCCGATGTAGATGGGGCGCGAAGCCGCCTGCGCGGGCGTGAGCACCGAGTGCATGAGCGCAGGCAGGATGACGATCAGGGCCAGCGCCTCGTAGCCGTCGAAGATCCAGCCCAGGAAGGCGCCGTTGAGTGTGCGCCAATGCTTGGCCGTCAGGTTGGCATGCCACGACGCGGGCGATGCCTTCAGGGTGCTCTCGGGTTGCATGTATATCTCCTACACGTGTTGTATTGGTTTATGTATCGAATCCGCGCGAGGCCCGGCTACACGCCGCGCGCGAGCCAGGGTTCCCGCTCCAGTCTCTCGCTGGCAAACGCGTCGATCTCGGCGGCGTGCCGCAGCGTGACGCCGATCTCGTCCAGCCCCTCAAGCAGCATGGCTTTGCTGAAGGCCGATATGTCGAAGGCGTGGCGCCTGCCGTCCGGCTCGACAACGGCCTGGCCCGGCAAGTCGACGGTCAGCCTGTAGCCCGCAGTGGCCTGCACGGCCTCGAACAGCGCGTCCACCACGTCTTGCGGCAGGACGACGGGCAGCACGCCGTTCTTGAGGCAGTTGGCATGGAAAATTTCGGCGAAACCGGGCGCGACCAGCGCGCGGATGCCCCATTCGGCCAACGCCCAGACGGCATGTTCGCGGCTGGAGCCGCAGCCGAAGTTGGCGCGTCCCAGGAGGATGCCGGCGCCCTGGTAGCGCGGCTGGTTGAGTGCGAAGCCCGGAACGAGGCGCCGCCCCGCGCAGTCGTCGCCGGGTTCGGCCGGATCGAGATAGCGCCATTCGTCGAACAGATAGGGACCGAATCCGGTACGGCCTATCATTTTCATGTACTGCTTGGGCAGGATGGCATCGGTATCGACATTGGCCCGATCGATGGGTACGACCCGGCTTTCCAGGGTGGTGAACGCCTGCATGGTCTAGGGCCTGCCGATGCGAGAAACGTCGACGAAATGTCCGGCGATGGCAGCCGCGGCGGCCATCGCCGGGCTGACCAGGTGCGTGCGGCCGCCGCGCCCTTGCCGGCCCTCGAAATTGCGGTTCGAGGTCGAGGCGCAGCGCTCGCCGGGGCCGAGCCGGTCGGCGTTCATGCCCAGGCACATCGAGCAGCCCGGCTCGCGCCATTCGAAGCCCGCCTGGCGGAAGACCTCGTCCAGCCCCTCCCGTTCGGCCTGGCGCTTGACCAGTCCCGAGCCGGGCACCACCAGCGCCTGCACGATGCCCGCGGCCACCTTGCGGCCCCTGACGATGCGGGCCGCATCGCGCAAGTCCTCGATGCGGGCATTGGTGCAGGAACCGATGAATATCTTGTCGAGCGCGATGTCCGAGATCCGGGTGCCGGGGGCCAGGTCCATATAGGCCAGCGCATTGCGCAGGCCGGCGCGCCTGATCGGATCGGCCTCGCGCTCGGGATCGGGCACGACGCCGTCGACCGCACAGCTCATGCCGGGCGTGGTGCCCCAGGACACCTGGGGCCGGATATCCGCGGCGTCCAGGGTCAGTTCGGCGTCGAAGACCGCGCCGGGGTCGCTATGCAGCGTGCGCCAGTATGCCTCGGCCGCCTCCCGCAGCCCGCCCCGCGGCGCGCCGGGGCAGCCGCGCAGGTAACGCAGCGTGGTTTCGTCAACCGCCACCATGCCGCAACGCGCCCCCGCCTCGATGGACAGATTGCACAGGGTCATGCGCGCTTCCATGCTCATGGCGCGCACCGTGCTGCCGCCGTACTCGATGGCGTATCCGGTGCCCACGTCCGTGCCGAAGCGCCCCAGCAACGCCAGCGCCGCGTCCTTGGCCGTGACGCCCTCGGCCAGCTTGCCTTCGATGGCGATGCGCAAGGTTTTCATGCGCGCCAGGCGCAGGCATTGCGTGGCCAGCGCATGCTCGATGTCGGATGTCCCGACCCCGAAGGCCAGCGCGGCGAAGGCGCCGTGCGTGCTCGTGTGGGAATCGCCGCAGATCAGCGTGGTGCCAGGCAAAGTCAGGCCCTGCTCGGGCGCCACGACATGCAGGATTCCTTGCCTGGCGTCGCCGAGCGGATATTCGGTCAGCCCGAACTCGCGGCAATTGGACTGCAGCGCCTGCACCTGCGCGCGCGCCACCGGATCGGCGATGGCGGCCAGCCCCTGGCTGCGATCCGTGGTGGGAACATTGTGATCCGACATGGCCAGCACGGACTCGGGCCGGCTCGGCCTGCGCCCGGCCAGGCGCAGGCCGTCGAAAGCCTGCGGGCTGGTCACCTCGTTGATCAGATGGCGATCGACATAGAGCAATGTCGTGCCGTCGTCGTTTTCCCGGACGGCATGCCGCCGCCAGATTTTTTCGAATAGTGTCTGAGGCATCGCGAATCGGCAAGTGTTATCCGGCAGCCCGTCTCCTGGCTTTCGGTTCGTGGTCGTTCGGCAGGCGCCGGGTTGCCCGGCCATAGCCGGCAAAAACCGCCATGCATGCCGAATGCCGAGGCATGTTATCGTCCGCCCCGACGAGCTGCCATTTCTTTTTCGACAAGCCAGCCATCTCGAATCGCGATGGCTAGCGCTGCCCAAACCGAGGGTCAGGCCATGCGTTTCGATCTCGAATCCTTGCGGATGTTCGCCGCGGTGGCGGAACAGGGCAGCATTGCCGCCGCGTCGCAGGCCACGCATATCGTGGCCTCGGCGGTCAGCCGCAGGATTTCCGAACTGGAACGCGACATCGGCATGCCGCTCTTCGAGCGCCACAGCCGGGGCGCGCGGCCGACGCCGGCGGGCCAGACGCTGTATCGGCACGCCAGGCGCATCTTCGAGCAATGCGAGCAAGCCGAGGGCGAGCTGGACGAATACTCGCAGGGCGTGCGCGGGCACGTCCGGCTGTCGGTCAATTTCACGGCCATGGTTCATTACCTGCCGCCCGCGCTGCACCGCTTTCTCTCCAGCAACCGCGCCATCAAGATCGACCTGATCGAGAAGACCAGCGATGTCGTCTTGCGCATGGTCGAGAACGGAACCGTGGATTTCGGCATCTGCGCGGTGACCGAGCCGGCGGCGCGGCTGACCTGCGTTCCGTACCGCGTGGACCGGCTGTTCGTCGTCGTACCGGCCGGCCATCGCTACGCCAGCCGCGCCAGCCTGCGCTTCGAAGAAGTATTGGACGAGGATTTCGTTGGCATGCAGGACGGCGCCTCGATCTATACGCTGAGCCAGCGCGGCGCCGCGCTGCACGGTCGCCGCCTGAAGCTGCGCATCCAGGTGACCTGCTTCGAGGCCGTGCGCAATATGGTGGCCGTAGGCATGGGCGTGGGCCTGCTGCCGGAAATCGGCATCCCCGCCGATATGCCGGGAATCGTCAGGATCGCGCTGGACGAACCCTGGGCGCAGCGCTGGCTGCATATCGTGTATCGCGACCTCGAGGCCCTGCCGGCGGCGGCACGGCTGCTGATCGAGCAACTGGGGCCTGCCAACCCTGAAGGCTAAAAGCAGCCACTCACTGGCCGCCGGCTGAGCCGGGAGGCCCGGCATCGAGCGCCGCCGCCATATAGTCAGCGAATGCCTGCACCTTGTATGAAGGACGAGGCCCCCCGGGAAAGACGGCATGCACCTGCACCGGCTCCAGGGCATAGCCGGCCAGCAGGGGAACCAGCGCCCCCGAGCGCAATTCCGCCGCGCACATGGCGGCCGATACGCGGGCAATGCCCAGGCCGGCGAGCGCGCCGGCCTGGCGTCCGGGCGCCGAGTCCGTCTGAACGCGGCCGGCCACGTCGACCGAGATGACCGTGCCGCGCCGCTTGAAGACCCAGCTCTCGCGCCCCGATCCCTTGGAGCCGACGATGCAGTCGTGGCCGGCCAGGTCGGCGGGATGCCGGGGCATGCCCCGGGCCTTCAAATACGCCGGCGCGGCGACCACGAACCTGGGCAACGCCGCCAGCCTGCGCGCGCCGAAGGCCGAGTCCGCCAGCCTGCCGAGCCGGATGGCGACGTCCACCCCCTCGGCGACCAGGTCCTGGTAGGCGTCCGACACCCGCAGATCCACCCGCAGCAGCGGATAGCGCGCCAGGAATTCCGGCAGGCGCGG
>DAIDKG010000271.1 GCA_027450125.1 Bordetella sp.
GGCGCAGATCTGGACGCGCCGGCGCGTCGCCTGGATGCCTTCGCTCGAAGGCGTCGGCGAGATCGAAGGGCAGCCTTAGTCCTGCCGTGCGGTTCCGGAGTCAGGGCGTCCGGGGTATGGCTTTGCGGTGCCTGCGCTTACCTCTCCGGTAGCGGCATGTCCTTTCGGAGGCAAGAATCCAAGGGTGCGGCGATTGTTCTCTCGGCGCTGCGCCTAGCCGGAGGATCGTCGAGGTACCTTGATTAACAATTCAATCAGAAATAAATAGTTTCAAGATTTATCGGTGCTTGGGCTCGGCAGAGGACTATTGTCAGAGGGCATGATCTCGCAGCCCGATGCAGGCGGTTCCCATGCCCGTCCGTAGGCTCTTCGGTTTTGCCCTGATCCTGATCACGCTGATCGTGATCGGGCTCTCCGGCATGCTGGGCTGGCGCACCATACGCGAGATGCGGGAGCTGAAAGCCAGCATCACGCGTATCGAGGCGATCAAGGCCCTTTCGGTCATCCAGGGATTTATTTCACTGGAGCGCGGGCTCTCCACGCTGGCGCTGACCGATGCGGGATCCGGTGGCGATGCCCAAAGGCGGGACGCTCTGCGTGAGGCCCGCAAGCAGACCGACGGGGCGATTGCCGACATGCTGGCGCGCGTAGGCGATCTGGCGGCGACGGACCGGATCGATGCCAGTCTGCTGGTCGATGCCAGGGAGCTGGCAGCCCGAGTGGCCGCCAGCAGGCAATTCTGCGACCAGCAGTTCGGCCGCCCTGTGGCCGAGCGCTCAATTGCCGCGCGGCAATTGATAAGCCGGATGAACGATATCAACGCGCAGGCAGCCGATCTTCTGCACAGCCAGGTCGACAAGCTGGCGTTCGTCAGCGGTTCTGCCTATGCCGCGAGCCAGATCGCCAGCCAGGCCGCGGACTTGCGCGCCGTGGCCGGAGCACAGGCCGGCCTGCTGGAGGAGTGGCTGGTGGAATCCAGGCCGGTCGGCGTCGCCGACCAGGAGCGATTCCTGGTCTACGAAGGGCGGATACGCCAGATCTGGTCGGAACTGCTCGCCGTGCGCAGGGATTACTCCACGCCGCCGGCGCTCTGGGAGGCGGTTGCCGATGTCGATGCCGGGTTCATGGCGCCTTTTTCGGCCATCAAGCGCGAGCTGGTGCCGCATTTCCCGGACGGTCTTTTTCCCATGAGCGTGCCCGCCTACCGGGCTCGGGTGATCCCCCTTTACCAGTCCATTCTTACGCTGCGGGACCAGGCATACCGGACCGCCCTGGACGAAGTCCGTTCGGCCTACGACCGGGCCCGCACGCAGGTGGTCGTCTCGATCGTCGCGGCCCTGCTGGCCCTGGCGGCACTGCGCACCATCTTCGTGCGCGTCAATCAGAATCTCACCAGCCTGGCCATGCACGATGCGCTGATCGGACTGCCGAACCGGTTGCTGCTCAAGGACCGGCTGGGCCAGTTGCTGGAAAAGGCCCAGCGCAGCCAGGGCTCTTTCGCGCTGATGTTCCTGGACATCGATGATTTCAAGACCATCAACGATTCCTGCGGACATCATGTCGGCGACCAGTTGCTGATCGCCGTCGCGCAGCGCATCTGCGCGGCGCTGCGGGCCCAGGACACCGTCGCCAGGGTCGGCGGCGACGAGTTCGTGCTGCTGGCCGACATCAGGGATCCGGACGATGCCGCGACCATTGCCCAGAAGCTGATCTCCTCGATCGGTCCTTCCATACAGATCGCGGGCCAGCCGCTGCATGTGACGGCGAGCATCGGCATCGCGGTCTATCCTTGCGACGGCGTGACGCAGCACGACCTGATGATCCATGCGGACACTGCCATGTACCATGCGAAGCAGCGCGGAAAAAACGGGTATTGCTTCTACGATGCCGCAATGAATTCCGACGTGCAGGATCATCTATCGGTGCTGCAGGATCTGCGCGCTGCGGTGGAGCGAAACGAACTCGAGCTGCATTACCAGCCCCAATTTCTGGCTTCCACGGGGGGCATATGCGGGGCCGAGGCATTGCTGCGCTGGCGGCATCCATCGCGTGGCCTCATATTCCCCGACAAATTCATTCCTCTTGCGGAAAAGACCGGCCTGATCATTCCGATCGGCGCCTGGGTGCTGGATGAGGCCTGCCGGCAGATGGCCCGATGGCGCGAGCAGGGAAATGAGGACTGGTCGATCGCCGTCAATCTGTCGCCGCTGCAGTTCTGCCATGCCCGCCTCGTCGAGGTGGTGCACGATGCCTTGGACCGCCATGCGCTGCCGCCCGGCAGCCTCACGCTCGAGATCACGGAAACCACGGCGATGCGCGATGCCCGGGAGAGCGTCGCCATTCTGGATCAGCTCGCGGCGATGGGCGTACGGATATCGATCGACGATTTCGGCACGGGCTATTCCAGCCTGCTGTATCTGAAGCGCCTGCCCGCCGCGGAGCTCAAGATCGACCGCAGCTTCGTCATGTCGCTGATCCCGGGATCCGAGGACGCCGCCATCGTCTCGTCCATCGTGGCCCTGGGTCGTACGCTGAACCTGCAGGTCGTCGCGGAAGGCGTGGAGACCGCCGAGCAGCAGCGCTTTCTCGGCGAGCTGGGCTGCCATATATTGCAGGGGTATCTACTGGGCAAGCCCATGCCCGCCGCGCAATTCCACGAGGCCGCGGCCCGGGCCGATTGCCAGCCATGTCCATAAAGGAGACATCAACGTGCGTGAACGCTTTCTTGCCCATCTGAGCAGCACCCTGGACCAGATCCGCGCCGACGGCTTCTACAAGACCGAGCGCGTGATCGACAGTCCGCAGTCCGCACTGATCCACCTGGCCCGCGGTTCCGATGTCCTGAATTTCTGCGCCAACAACTACCTGGGCCTGGCCGACGACAGGCGGCTCATCCTCGCCGCGCAGCAAGGGCTGGATCGATACGGCTTCGGCATGGCGTCGGTGCGCTTTATCTGCGGTACCCAATCGGTGCACAAACAGCTGGAAGCGGCCATTTCCGATTTCCTGGGGACCGAGGACACGATCCTGTACGGCAGCTGCTTCGATGCCAACGGCGGCCTGTTCGAAACCCTGATGGGCGAGGAGGATGCGATCATCTCCGACGAACTCAATCATGCATCGATCATCGATGGCGTGCGCTTGTGCAAGGCCCGGCGCTTTCGCTACCGCAACAACGACATGGCCGACCTGGAATCCCAATTGCAGGCGGCCGACGCGGCTGGCGCGCGCTTCAAGCTGATCGCGACGGACGGCGTGTTCTCCATGGACGGCATCATCGCCGACCTGAAGTCCATCTGCGACCTGGCGGACAAATACGGGGCGCTCGTGATGGTCGACGATTCCCATGCCGTCGGCTTCGTGGGCGAGCAGGGCCGCGGCACGCCGGAATACTGCGGTGTGCAGGGCCGAGTGGACATCATCACGGGCACGCTGGGCAAGGCGCTGGGCGGCGCCTCCGGCGGCTACACCTCGGGCCACCGGGAAATCGTCGACCTGCTGCGCCAGCGTTCCCGCCCGTACCTGTTCTCCAACACGCTCGCACCGTCGATAGCGGCGGCCTCGATCAAGGTGCTGGAGCTGCTGGCGAGCCTGGAAGGGGCGGACCTGCGCCGCCGGGTGCGCGAGAACGGCGAGCATTTCCGCAGCGGCATGAACAAGCTGGGATTCACGCTGGCGGGCAAGGATCATCCCATCATCCCCGTCATGCTGGGCGATGCGCAACTGGCCGGCAGGATGGCCGACGCCATGCTGGAGGACGGGATCTACGTCATCGGCTTTTCTTATCCCGTCGTGCCCAAGGGCCGCGCCCGCATCCGCACCCAGATGAGCGCCGCCCACACCGCGCAGCAGATCGACCGCGCCATCGCCGCCTTCGGCAAGGCGGGCAAGGCCCTGGGCGCGATCGCCTGAGCGGCCGAACCGAGGACGCAACATGAAAGCACTGAGCAAGCTGGCCCCGGCGGCCGGGCTGACGCTGACCACCGTGAAAAA
>DAIDKG010000272.1 GCA_027450125.1 Bordetella sp.
CGATCAGCTCGCCCCTGCCGAAATCGCGCAGAAACGAGAAACCGACGGGAACGCCGCCGCGTTCGGCGATCACGGCTACACCCACGTCCAGCAGCTTGCGCAGCACGGCACGGCGCGACATGCCCGATGCGCGGGAGTCGAGCGCATGCAGCGTATCCAGGTCGCCCTGGGCCGCCGGGCGCAGGACGCAACCGGGCGGAACCGGGGCCGCGACGGCGGCGGCGACACCTTGGTGCTGGCAGATGTTCTTTACGATCTCGAAGCCCTGACGGGCATAGACGCCCGCACCGTCAGGCGTGGCGTGCAACAGCGCCGCCGGGGCGGCGGACGAAGCCAGCAGGTCGGACACCAACCGGCTTGCGATCTGGCGTCCGCGGTGCGTCGCCGACACGATGATCAGGCCCATCGTGATGCAGGTCTCGAAGTCCCAGCTCATGGCAACGCCGACCAGCCGGCCGCCGTCGAGCACCACCTCGCCCTGCCCCAGATCGAGGGCGAAGCGCCAGTCCTGCTGGCGATGCGGCCATTTGACGGCCTGGGAAAGCTCCCAGGCGGGCTCCAGGTCGTCGTGCCGCATGGGCCGAAACGCCAGATCCGCCCATGCGGCATGGTGGCCGGGCTCGTCCGTTGATGCCTTGGTCATCGCTTGCTCTTTCATCGCGCGCGCTCGTCGATACGCCGGCACGCTTGCTCCAGCCAGCCCAGGCGCAGCTCAGGAACGGAATCGACCAGCAGATTGGTATAGGGCGCGCGCGGCTGGATCGACAGCTCGCCGGGCTTGCAGGCATCCACTTTGCGGCCCTGCAGGAGCACGGTGATGTCGTCACAGATGGCGCGTACCGTGGAAATGTCATGGCTGATGAAGATATAGGACACGTCCAGTTCGCGCCGCAGTTCCACCAGCAGATCCAGGATCGCCGCGCCCACCACCGTATCCAGCGCCGAAGTCACTTCGTCGCAAATGATGAGATCGGGCTCGGCCGCCAGGGCGCGGGCAAGGTTGATGCGCTGCTTCTGGCCGCCGGAGAGCTCGGCAGGGCGCCGCCGCGCCATGGCCCCGGGCAGCTTGACCATGTCCAGCAACGCGGCGACCCTGCGGGGGATGTCCCTGGGTGCGCAGCGCTCGAATATGCGCAGCGGCCTGGCGAGGATGTCGCCGATGGTTTGCGCGGGATTGAGCACCGTATCGGCATTCTGGAACACCAGCTGTATGCGCCGGTACAGATCCTTGTCGCGCTGGCGCAGGGTGCCGCCCAGCGGCCTGCCCTTGAACGTGATCGTTCCCTGGGCCGGCGCGAGCAGGCCGGCGATCACGTAGGCCAGCGTGGACTTGCCCGAACCCGACTCGCCGATCACGCCCATGGTCGCGCCTTTGCGCACGACCAAGTCGACGCCCTCGAGAATGCGCAGCGCCGGCATTCCCGAAGCGTCCGGCTTGCCGTAGCCGGCCGACAACCCTTGGACGCGCAGCACCGGCTCGGTGTCCAGCGCGCGTTGCGTGTCCTGCTGCGTCAGGCGCAGCGGCGATTCGGCAGCCTGCATGAGACTGCGGGTGTAGGGATTTTGCGGACTGGCGATGATGCCGCCGACCTCGCCCTGCTCCTGGATCTCGCCGTTGCGCAGCACGACGACGCGATCGGCCATCTGCGCCACGACGGCGAGATCGTGAGAGACATACACCGCGCTGATCTGACGCTCCTTGATGACTTGCTTGAAAGCGCGCAGGACCTCGATCTGCGTGGTTACGTCCAGGGCCGTGGTGGGCTCGTCGAACACGACCACCTCGGGGTCGGTCATCAAGGCCATGGCGGCCATCAGGCGCTGCAGCTGTCCGCCCGACACCTGGTGCGGGTAGCGCATGCCCAGGGTCTCCGGCGAAGGCAATGCCAGCGACCGGAAGAGGGCCACGGCTTTTTTGCGCGCCGCATCGCGGCTCATCAGCCCGTGCGCGCACGCGCCTTCTATCACCTGGTCCATGATGGTGCGGGCGGGGTTGAACGATGCCGATGCGCTCTGCGCCACATAGGCGACGCGCCGCCCGCGCAGGGCGATCAGTGCACGCGGATCGGCACCGACCAGGTCCGTCTCGCCTATGCGTATCTGGCCGCCCGAAATGCGGCAGCCGCGGCGCACATAGCCCAGCAGGGACAAGGCGATGGTCGTCTTTCCCGACCCCGATTCGCCGATCAACGCCACCACTTCGCCGGCCTGCACGGAAAAACTCACGTCCTTGACGATGAGAACTTCGTCTCCGTCGTCGGTCCGGGCCATGACGCTCAGGCGGGAGACATCGACCACGCGGCTCATGATTGCTTTTCCTTGGTCTTGACACGCTTGCGCGAGGTCAGGCTGTCGATCAGAAGATTGGTTCCTATGGTGAGGGTGGCGATCGCCAGGGCAGGCATCACCACGGCGGGGGAACCGTCGAACAGGCCGGACATGTTTTCCCGGACCAGTGAGCCCCAGTCCGCATAGGGCGGCTGCACGCCCAGTCCGAGAAAGCTCAGGGCGCTCAGCATCAGGATGATGTAGACAAAGCGCAGGCCGAAGTCGGCCATCATGGGATGGATCATGTTGGGCAGGATTTCACGGCAGGCGATATACCAGCTGCTTTCTCCGCGCATGCGCGAGACTGTCACGTATTCCATGGTGTTCAGGCCCACCGCCTGAGCATGGGCGATGCGGTAGGCGCCGGGCATGTAGGTCACCGCGGCGGTCAGGATCAGCACCGGCAGCGACGAACCGTAGATGGCGATCATCAGCAAGGAAAATATCTTGCTGGGCGTGATCAGCAGGACATCGACCAGGCGGCTCACGATCTCGTCGAACCAGCGCCCCATGACCGTGGCCAACAGGGCCAGCAGCGTTCCGCAGATGCTGGCCAGCAGCGCCGCGGCCAGGGCCAAGCCTATGGAATAGCGGGCGCCGACCATGATGCGGGTGAGCATGTCGCGCCCCAGATAGTCGGTACCCAGCCAATAGGCCTTGCTGAACGGTCCGAAGGTGACGGCGCTGGAGACGTCTTCCATGCCGTACGGCGCCAGCGCGGAACCGAACACGGCGATGAACAGCCAGAAGACCGAGATGACCAGGCCGATCCGGCCCGACAGGGGCAAGGACTGGAAAAAGCGCCAGAATGCGCGGGGTACATGCAGCAACCGCATCATGATTTGCGCAGCTTCGGATTGAATACGATCGTGAAGATGTCGGCGACCAGCAACATGAGCAGATAGCAGACGCTGAAGAAAAGAACGCAGAACTGAACGACGGGCAGATCGCGGTTGCTGACCGCGTCGACGAACGTGCTAGCCAGTCCCGGATAGGAGAAGATCGTCTCCACGATGATCACCCCGCCCAGCAGATAGGACAGGCTCAGCGCCATGGCATTGGCGACAGGGCCGACCACGTTGGACATGGCGTGGGTCAGCACCACCCGCCGCAGCTTCAGGCCCTTGAGCGTGGCCATCTCGATATAGGCCGAGTCGAGCTGGTTGATGAGCGCCGCGCGGGTCATGCGTATCATCTGCGCCATGACCACGAAGCAGAGCACCATGACCGGCAGGCTGTAGGCCTTGAGGAACCCGATCAGCGTGGAGGTATCCGCGCTGAAGGAAAGCGCCGACACCCAGTGCAGCTTCACCGCAAACAACATGACTGCGAGCGAGGCGACCAGGAATTCCGGCACGGCGACCACGGACATGGTCAGGATGCCCAATACGCGGTCCAGGCGGGAGCCGCGGTAGATGGCCGAGACTATGCCGACAATGAGGGCTATGGGCACCGAGACGCCGGTCGCCACGGCGGCCAGCGTCAGGGAGTTGACGATGCGATCGCCGACGATGGTCCGCACCGGGACGCCGCTGGCGTACGACGTGCCGAAATTGCCCGTCGCCAGGCCGGCAAGCCAGCTGAAAAAGCGGACCAGCACAGGCTGGTCCAGTCCGAACTGCCGGCGCAGCGCAGCCACCGTTTCCGGCGTGGCGGACTGGCCCAGGGCCACCTGGGCCGCGTCGCCGGGGAGCAGGTTGGTCATGAAAAAGATCAGCGCGGACACGGCCAGCAGCGTCAGTAAACCGACGCAGATGCGCCGGCCGATCATTTTCAGAACGAAGCGATTCATCACGGCGATCGGCCTCAAGCCTCGAGCCAGACGAACTCGGCGAACCGGTAGCCCATGAGCATGCCCATGGGATTGGATTCCAGCCCCTTGACCCGCCGGTCGTAGCCGTCCAGGAAGCTGATGAAAGCCGGGACGATCGTGCCGCAATGCTCGGCGATCAGGACCTGCATGTCGCCGTACATCTTTTTGCGCTTGGCATCGTCGGTTTCACCGCGCGAATTCACCAGAAGCTGATCGAACTGCGCATTCTTCCAGCCCGACTCGTTCCACCGCGCGGACGAGTAGTAGAACTGGGAGAACAGCATATCCAGCGTCGGACGCGGATTGATCGAGCCGTACGACATGGGATGCTTCATCCAGTGCTGCGACCAGTAGCCGTCATACGGCACGCGGCGCACATTGAGCTTCAGGCCGACCTGGTTGCCTGCCTGCTGCAGCAGCTGTGCCCCTTCGACCGATCCGTCGATCGGCTCCGAGCAGACCAGGTCGCCGCCCATGCCCTGCAGCTTGCCCTTCTTGACATGGAACCTGGCGCGGTCCAGGTCGTAGGGACGCTGCGGCAGGTCGGTAGCGTAGTAGGGATGCCAGGGCGGCACGGGATGGTCGTTGGCGATGGTGCCGTAGCCATGCAGCGCGGTCTTGACGATTTCCTCGCGCGGCTGCAGGTAGCGCATCGCGTCGACGAAATCGGCATTGTTGCCGGGCGACTGGTCCACGCGCACGATCAGGTCGGTGTACTCGCCGCTCTTGGTTTCCAGAATGGCGTGCTTTTTCGATTGCTTGAGCCGCATAGCGTCACTGGGCTGGACCGATGCGATCACCTGCAGGTCGCCGGCGAGCAGGCCGTTCAGGCGCGCCGAGGCGTCGGTCAGTCCGAGCAGTTCGACCTCGTCCAGGTAAGGCTTGCCGGGCTTCCAGAAGTTGGGATTGCGCACGCCCACCGTGCTGCGCGCGGGCGTGAACGACTTGCATTTGAACGGACCCGTGCCGATGCCCTTGCTGAAATCCTTGGTCCCGTCCTGCACGATGAGAAAGGGCGAAGTGCCCAGGATCGAGGGAAGGTCGACGTTGGGGGCCACCAGCACGATCTGCACCGTGTGCGCATCGACGGCATTGATCTGGGCGAACTGGTCCGCCAGCACTTTTGCTTGCGAGCCGGTTTCGGGCAGCTTGTGGCGCGCCAGCGAGAACACCACGTCCTGCGCGGTCAGCGCCTTGCCGTCGTGGAACGTCACGCCCTTGCGCAGCCGGAAGGTCCAGGTAATGCCGTCCTTGCTGTCGAAAGATTCGGCCAGCGCGGGCTCGGCGCGCATCTTGTCGTTCAGTTCCGTCAGGCCGCTGTAGAACATGAACTGGCGGATATAGTCGCCGGAGTTGGAACCTTTGGCCGGGTCGAGCGTGTCGGATACCGACGAATTGGCGGACGCCGCGCGCAGCTTGCCGCCGCGCTTGGGCATGGGAGCGGCCTGCGCGCTGGATATGTCGCCCAGCACCAGCAGGCCCGAGGCGGTGGAGGCAACGGCGCCTACGCCCATCATCTTGAGAATGTCGCGACGCTTAACCGTGAAATTCGATGTCATGCTCATCTCCTTCAGAGAAATTGGCCATGCCCGGGCCGCCGGGACACCATGTCCCGCGCATCCCGCAATCGACGAAAAACCTCGTTCATAGACCCACCACGGCAGCCAGGCCACCGATATCGCGAATTTCCGTGCAGCCGTAGTAGGCCGCCGGCGTAGGCTCGTGGCCGCGCGCCACGAAAACCTTGTTCTTGATGCCCATGTCGTGTGCGGTCATCAGGTCGTAGCGCGGGCTCGAAGACACATGCAGGATGTCCTGCGGTCCGCAGCCCAGCTGATCGAACATGTATTCGAACGCCTTCATCTGCGGCTTGTAGGCCTGGGCCTGCTCTGCCGTATAGACGGCGTGAAACGGAACACCGATGCGGGCGATGTTGTGGGGAATCTGCACATTCATCGAGTTGGTCAGCCCGACCAGGGGAAATTCCTTGGCGACCTTGGCCAGGCCGGCGGTGGTGTCGGGATGAGGTCCCCAGGTGGGGACCTGGTCGTAGATGATCTTGCCGTCGCCCTCGCGGTACGCCACCCCGCAGCGCTTGCAGGTACGGCGGATGGCATTGTCGACCACGTCTAGATAGGGTTTCCAGGCACCGAGCACCTCATCCATGCGATAGGCCGCGAACACGCTGATGAACTCATCCATCTTGCCGGCCGCAACGCGATCCGCATACAGCGCTCTGGCCGCATTGGCCATTTCGAAGTAGATCAGCGTGCCCTGGACATCGAAAGTGATGTATTTAGGTTTGAAAATCGCCATGTCTGTGCCTTGGAAGGAATGTGGGCCGTGCCAGCCCGTGGGTAATCAAAAATCGATGAGCACGCTCTTGTAGCGGAGGTTGGCTTCAAAGGCCTGCCGGCCCAGGTCCTTGCCGATGCCCGATCCCTTGAAGCCGCCGGTGGGAACGATGAAATCGCCCGTGCGTCCGAAGCGGTTGACCCACACCGTGCCGGCCGCCAGGCGGCGTGTCGCGCGCATGGCGCGGCCCAGATCCTGGGTATGGACGCTGGCGGCGAGCCCGTAAGTCGGGTGATCGGCCAGTGCCAGGCCTTGCTCCTCGTCGTCGAATTCCTGCACCGTCAGAACGGGGCCGAAGATTTCCTCGCGCACCGCCAGCATGTCGCTGTTCACCCCAGTGAGTATGGTCGGGCGATAGAAGTGGCCACCCAGGTCATGCTCGAAGAATCCGCCGCCGCAATAGGCCTGGGCGCCGCCGGCCAGGCTGTCGCGCACCGCGCCGTCCACTTTCGAGGCCTGGCGCTCGCTGATGAGCGGTGCGTAGCGCGTCGCTTCGTGCCAGGTCAGCCCGGGACGCAATGCCGCCACCGCGGCGGCGACCTTCTCGATCAGGGCGTCGGCGATGCCCCGCTGGACGATCAGGCGCGAGCCGGACACGCAGGCCTGTCCGGCGTTGGAGGTAAATCCGCGCACGATACGGTCGGCCAGCGCGTCCAGATCGCCGGCATCGTCGTAGACCAGTTGCGGGCTCTTGCCGCCCAGCTCCAGGGTCACCGGCTTCATGCCGTGATGTGCGGCGTCGCTCATGATGCTCGCGCCGGTCAGCGTCGAACCGGTGAACGAGATTTTCCTCACCAGCGGATGCTTTACCAGGGCCGCTCCCGCCACGGCGCCGCGCCCCTGGATCACGTTGAAGATGCCTGCCGGAACGCCGGCCTCGACGGCCAGCTCGGCAAAGCGCACCGTCGAAAAGGGCGTCAGCTCCGACGGCTTGAGCACGATGGCGTTGCCGGCTGCCAGGGCCGGGCCGCACTTCCAGGACGCCATCGACAGCGGGAAGTTCCAGGGCGCGATGGCGCCCACGACGCCGTAGGGCTCGGCCAGTATCAATCCCAGGCTGTCGCGCCGCGTAGGCAGGGCATCGCCGCCGAACTTGTCGGCGCACTCGGCAAAAAAGCGGATGCACTCGGCAGTGAAGGGGATTTCATGCGCCAGCGCATCCCGGATGGGCCGGGTGGAGCCGACCGCCTCCAGGCGGGCGAGCTCGCCTGCGTTGGCATCGAGCAGATCGGCCCAGCGGCGCAGGATGCGGCCGCGCTCGCGCGGCGGACGATAACCCCAGCCGCTGCTCTCCCAGGCCTGCTGTGCGCCGGTCACCGCCTCGTCGACGATGTCGGCGGTGGCGTCCGGGATGGCGCCCAGCAGCTTGCCGTCGGACGGGCGCGACACATCGAGCGCCGGCCCGCCTTGGGCAAGCTTGCCGCCGATGAAATGCCCTTGCGGAAGAATTACATCCCGAGGCTCGAAGTCCAACATGCCAGGCCATCCTCCGGGTCGTCCATCGGTATGGTGATGGGCGAACCGCGCAATATGCAAAATATTGAAATTATTTTCAATTCTGAGGATGCACCCATGGGCTGTCAATACCTATTCGGGTAAGTCCTCCCCATGGGTTTCCCGCCATGAGGGCGGCGCCGGACTGCCCGATCGACTCGGCTTGCCGGGCGCCAGGCGCAAAGCGCCTTTACAGATGAATGACCGACGGCTTGGTGTTCATGATCCACAGCAGCTGAGCCGTTCCGGCGCCGGGATTTTCGACCCGGTGCGACAGCTCGCTGCTGAACTGGAAACTGTCCCCCGCCTGCAGGCGCTCGGTGGAGCCGGCCACGGTCAGGTCGATCTCGCCTTCGAGCACCACGCCGGCTTTCTCTCCCGGGCCGACCAGGATGTCCACCGACTTGGTGCGCGGCGGAAAGGAGATGAGCATGAATTTGATGTCGTAATCGCCGTGCGGCGACAGCAGCGCTTTCTGCAGCCCGCCCTTGCCGACCGAGAACAGCGGCCTGTCCTTGGCCCGGCGCACGAATTCGGGCGGCATTTCGCTCGCCGCCGGGGGGTATCCCTCATCCCCTTCGAGCAGGGAAGTCAGCGGTATTCCCAATGCTTCGCGCAGGCGTTCCAGCGTGCGCACGGACGGGTTGGAAAGGCTGCGCTCGATCTGGCTGATCATGCCGACGGACACGCCCGATTTGTCGGCCAGCTGCACCAGCGACAGATCCGCCGCGCGGCGCAGATCGCGCAACCTGGCCCCCAGCGGCGGCGCTTTCCGGGCAGAGGGCGCCTGATGGCGGCGCAGCGCGGCCGACTTGCGGGCGGGGGAAGCGTCTTTCGCTTTTGCTTGCATTTTATGATTCCGATCCATGGCGGTTTTCAATATTCTGACATATTCTGCTGAAAAAGCATCCATCGAATACCTGTTTTTATGCCGGCCACGGGCATGCACGGAATTTTCTACTGCCCATGCTCACCGGCGTTTCCCGGCGTTCCCCAGCGTTCCCCGCGTCGGGCGCGCCTTATAATCCGCAGCCATGACCTGCCTGCCCCATTCACGCCGCGCCCGCAGCCGGACCGCCTGGTTCGGCCTGCTGGCCATGTGCATGGTGATCTTCGCGCCGCTGGTCAGCCAGTCGCTGATGGCCGCGCGCATGGGACAGGCCCGAGTGCATGCCATCGAACATCAGCTCTGCTCGGCCGACAGCCGGGCCGCGGCGGACACGGCCCCGCACTCCGGCCATGCGGGCACGCAGGACGGTCCGATGTCCGCCTGCGGCTATTGCAATTTCATGGCCGGCCATGCCGCCCTGCCCGCCGTGCCGGCGGCGGCGCTGGCGC
>DAIDKG010000273.1 GCA_027450125.1 Bordetella sp.
TTCCTGGACGGCTGCGCGGTGTCGCTGCCCACGGGAGAACCGGGTATCGGCGTGTCGGTCTGCGGTCTGCGCGACCAGGACGCCCGCGTGCTGCAGATCTCGGCGTCAGCCCAGCTTCACGCCTTCGTGTAGCGCGGCCACGCCGGCGGTCAGGTTGAAGAACTGCACGCGCTCCAGGCCGGCCTCGCGCATCATGCCGGCCAGGGTTTCCTGGTCGGGGTGCATGCGGATCGACTCGGCCAGATAGCGGTAGCTGGCCTCGTCCTTGGCCACCAGCTTGCCCATCAGCGGCAGCACATTGAACGAATACCAGTCGTAGACCGGCGCCAGCGGCTTTGCCACGCGGGAAAACTCCAGCACCAGCAGCTTGCCGCCGGGCTTGAGCACGCGCGCCATCTCGGCCAGCGCGCGGTCCTTGTGCGTCATGTTGCGCAGGCCGAAGGCCACGCTGACGCGATCGAAATACCCATCGGGAAACGGCAGGCGCTCAGCGTCGCACACCGCGGTGGGCAGCACCATGCCGGCGTCCATCATGCGATCGCGTCCCACGCGCAGCATGGAGTCGTTGATGTCGGTCATCCAGACTTCGCCCGTGCTGCCGGCGCGCTTGGCGAAAGCGCGGGCCAGGTCGCCCGTGCCGCTGGCGATGTCCAGCACCCGCATGCCCGGCCGGATGGCCGCGCGGCTGATGGTGAAGGCCTTCCAGATGCGATGCAGCCCGCCCGACATCAGGTCGTTCATGATGTCGTAGTTGGCGGCCACCGAATGGAATACTTCGGCGACCTTGCGGGCTTTCTCGTTTTCGGCGACGGTCTGGAACCCGAAATGGGTGCTTTCCGACCCGGTGGTATCGGACTGGGATGGGGTGTTTTGCATGACGTTTCCTGGCAAGGTGTCATGGTAGCCGATCGCGGCCCGGCCGATCGCGGCCCGACCGATCGCGGCCCGGACCGTTGCGATCGGCCACCTTGTGGCCGGGTCCGGTGAGGCCCGGCCCGGCTACGCGCCGCCCAGCTTGCCGAACTCGACCGCGCTCTTGACGTAGAAGACCTGTACGCCCTCGGCCTGGAGCCGCTCGAACAGGCGGTCGCATTCCTGGGCCGTGACCGCCATGACTACCGACACCGGCTGGTCGGCCAGTTCGAAAAAGCGGGCCGAGTGCACGCGATGGTCGTGCCCCATGCCTTCGCCGGCAGGCATCAGCGTCGCGCCGCCCAGGCCCAGCTCTCCCGCCAGCTTGACGAGCCAGTCGGCCAGCGGGGCGCCGCGATGGCGCCGGTCCTGCTGGGTGAAGAAAGTCAGCATATATCCAGTCATTTTCCGCTCCTTCATTACGATTTGAGCCACTGCGCCGACGCGAGGCCCGCCAGCGTCGCGGCCAGCGAGCCGGCCACGTGGATGGCGATTTCCCCGGCGGCCCAGGCCAGTTGCCCGCGCTGTATCAGGGCCACCACTTCCGACGAGAACGTGGAAAACGTGGACAGCCCTCCGCAAAACCCCGTGATGACTAGCAGCCGCCACTCGGGCGCCAGGCCCGGAAGCTGCGCGAACAGGCCGACCGCGCCGCCGATGATGTAGCCCGCGATCAGGTTGGCCGCCAGCGTGCCGGGCGGAAGCGTGGGAAACAAGGCATTGAGCCTGAGCCCGAGCCACCAGCGCGAAAGTCCGCCGGCTGCCGATCCGATTGAAATGGCGAGTATGGGTTTCCACATTGCACTGTCCATGGATGTTTATTGTTTTCCGGACAGCCGCGCCTACGCGGGCCATTCGGCCGTCACGTAGGCATCATCAGCCACTAATCGTGGCGCTTATTGGAGGAATGCCATCTCCATGCGGGGCAATTTAGCACACCGCGGCGCCCCCGCGCTTGCCGGCCGGTCCGGGCGCAAGGCAGGATTGTGAAACTCGTCACATACCTGAAATATTGCGGCCATACTATGGCAACGCTCGCGCCGGCCGGCGCTTCTGTCCGTACACCATCCATGTCCAGCACCATTCTCGTCGTCGAAGACGAACCCGCCATCCAGGAACTGATCGCCGTCAACCTGTCGTTTGCCGGGCATAAAGTGCTGCGCGCCTTCGACGCCGAACAGGCGCAGACGCTGATCCGCGCCGAACTGCCCGACCTGATCCTGCTCGACTGGATGCTGCCCGGCGCATCGGGCCTGTCGCTGGCGCGCGCGCTGCGCGACGACGAGCGCACCCGCACGGTGCCCGTCATCATGCTCACCGCCAAAGGTTCCGAGCAGGACAAAGTGGAAGGCCTGGAGGCCGGCGCCGACGACTACATCACCAAGCCGTTCTCGCCCAAGGAACTGGTGGCGCGCATCAAGGCCGTGCTGCGCCGGCGTGCGCCCCAGCTCACCGACGACATCATCGACGTGGCCGGCCTGAAGCTTGACCCGGCCACGCACCGCCTGTCCGGCGGCACGCAGGCGCTGGCCATAGGGCCGACCGAATTCCGCCTGCTGCATTTCTTCATGACTCACCCCGAGCGCGTGTTCTCGCGCGCCCAGCTGCTGGACCAGGTCTGGGGCGACCATGTCTTCGTCGAAGAACGCACGGTGGACGTGCACATCCGCCGCCTGCGCAAGGCGCTCGAGCCCAGCGGCCACGACAATCACGTCGAAACCGTGCGCGGCAGCGGCTACCGTTTCACGGCCCAGGTCCCAGCGCGCTAGACTTGCGCGATGGTCTGGCTGCGTACCCTGCTCTGGTGCGCCCTCTGGGCGACCGTAGGCCTGCTTGCGGGCAGGCTGTTCACGCCCGCGTTCGGCTGGGCCGTGCCGTGCCTGGCGTTTTTCGTCATGCTGATATGGCGCAACCATAGCCTGTCGCGCGTGACGCGCTGGGCGCAGGATCCCAACACCGCGCCGCCAGCCGACGTGGGGGCCTGGGACGACGTGCTGGCCCCGCTCTACCGCTACCTGCGCATGCAGTCGCGCGTGCTGCAGGAAAGCCACGACGCGCTGGAGAACATGGTGGCGGGCGCCCAGGCGCTGCCCGACGGCGTGGTCACGCTCAACAACGAATTCCAGATCGACTGGTGCAACCGCATGGCCATGCGCCACCTGGGCCTGCGCCTGCCCTACGATCGCGGCAGCAAGCTGCTGAACCTGGTGCGCTCGCCGGATTTCGTGGCTTACGCGCAAAGCGCCGACTGGCCCGAACCCATTCTCGTGCGCCTGTCCAACAGCGGGCAGGAACGCGTGATGATGATGCAGCTGGCCCGCTATGGTCAGAACCAGCACCTGCTGATTTCGCGCGATGTCACGCAGATCGAGAAACTGGAAACCACCCGGCGCGATTTCGTCGCCAACGTCTCGCACGAATTGCGCACGCCGCTCACTGTGCTGACGGGCTTTCTGGAAACCCTGCGCGACATGCCGCAGGACGCCGTACCGGCCGAGCAGCGCG
>DAIDKG010000274.1 GCA_027450125.1 Bordetella sp.
GGTGACGGCGACGCGCATGGCGGGCTTGGACATGAACGTTTCTCCGTAGATAAAGAAGAAAAAGAAATGGAAAGATCTTGGGCTTTCCAGTGTAATCGGTGCATGGGGCCTGTTTTTTGTGGCGCCCGGCAAAACCTGTTGCGCCGGCGTTCGCGCTGGCGCCGCAGCGCCGGCCCTGCGGCTGCATCCTAGATCGAATTGGTGCTTTGCGTCAATTCATCTTATATCTTATATAAGACATAAGATATTGGACAGCCTTCCTGCCCGCGTGCGACAATGGTCCTTCCTACGCAGTCCGTGCGCGCCCGGCGCCCATGGGCTACAAGCCGACGCGCATCCCCTGCATTCTATGACTGCTGAAGCCCGCCCCGATTCCCTGGCGCGTGCCGCCAGGCCGGCGGCCGACGAGGCCTCTGTTGCTGCCGCACCCGGCAAGCCAGCAGGTCGAAGCGAAGGCGCCGCGTTCAGCCCGCTCTATCGCCAGATCAAGGCGCTGCTGGTGCAAAGCCTGGAACGCGGCGAATGGAAGCCAGGCGAGCTCATACCCAGCGAAATCGATCTGGCGGCGCGCTTCCAGGTCAGCCAGGGCACGGTGCGCAAGGCCATCGACGAGCTCGCCGCCGAGCACATGCTGTTGCGCCGCCAGGGCAAGGGTACGTTCGTCGCCACGCACCACGAAGCGCGCGTGCGCTATCGCTTCCTGCGCCTGGCGCCCGACCACGAGGGCGAGGGCGCCCGCACCGAAAGCCGCATACTCGAATGCCGCCGAGCGCGTCCTTCGGCCGAGATCGCCCGCGTCCTCGAACTGCGCGCCGGCGAAACCGCGGTGACGATACGCCGCGTGCTTTCCTTCGACGGCGTCCCCACGGTAGTGGACGACATCTGGCTGCCCGGCTCGGTCTTTCGCGGCCTTACCCTGGACCTGCTGGCCGCCAATCGCGGGCCGCTCTACGGCCTGTTCGAAACCCGGTTCGGCGTGAGCATGGTGCAGGCCGACGAAAAACTGCGTGCCGTGGCTGCCGGCGGCGATATCGCCGGCCTGCTGGGCATCGCCGACGGTACGCCGCTGCTGCAGGTCGACCGGATCTCCTACACGTACGGCGGCCGCCCCATGGAAGTGCGGCGCGGCACCTACCTGACCAATCACTACCACTATCGCAATAGTTTGAATTGATGGAAATTTTTATCGTCGTTTGAAACGAACTGCTACATGAGGGACAATGTCAGGGTTTCCCTTAGGGGAAACAGGTGTCCCAGCCACGAAATCTGCTTTACTAAAACCTAGCCATAAACCCTGAAATACCGAGGTCGTCATGTCCGACTCAGCTGCCCAGAACGTCAAGCCAGCGCGTCCCGAGTTTCGCAACATCGGCTTGTCCGATATCAGCAAATACCGCCTGCCCCTGCCAGGCCGCCTGTCCATCCTGCACCGGGTCAGCGGCGCGCTGCTGTTCGTTTGCCTGCCCCTGGTCCTCATACCGTTGTGGGGCGCCAGCGTGAGTTCGGCCGCAGGCTATGCCAGCGTGGCCAAGTGCGTGGGCTATGTGCCTGTCAAGATCGTCCTGCTGGTCCTGATGTGGGGCTTCCTGCATCACTTCTGCGCGGGCATCCGGTTCCTGCTTCTGGATCTGCACTACGGCGTGGACAAGGCGTCGGCGCGCAAGAGTGCCGGGATCGTGTTCGTGGTCAGCCTGCTGCTCACGCTGATTTTCGCCCTCAAACTGTTCGGAGCTCTGTAAATGGCAGCCAGCAATAATTATGGCCCCAAGCGCCTGGTCGTCGGGGCGCATTACGGCATCACCGATTTCATCGCCCAGCGCGTCACCGCCATCATCATGGCGGTGTACACGGTCGTCCTGATCGTCGGCCTGCTGGTCGAGCCGCTTTCCTACGAGGGCTGGAAGGCCATCTTCACCTTCCATGTCTACACCTTGCCTGTGGGCCAGATCCTGGCCTCGCTCGCCTTCATCGCGCTGGCCTGGCATGCCTGGATCGGCGTGCGCGACATCTGGATGGACTACGTCAAGCCCGTAGGTACGCGCCTGCTGCTGCAGGTTCTCACCCTGCTGTGGCTGATCGGCACGCTCATCTATTTTGCGCAAATCCTCTGGAGAATCTAAGCCGTGGTCGCTGTCAAGAATTCCCTGCCACGCCGCCAGTTTGATGTGGTGGTCGTAGGCGCCGGCGGTGCCGGCATGCGTTGTTCCCTGCAACTGGCCCAGGCGGGCCTGTCGGTTGCCGTGTTGTCCAAGGTGTTCCCCACCCGTTCGCACACCGTCGCGGCGCAAGGTGGCGTGAGTGCCTCGCTGGGCAATATGAGCGAAGACAACTGGTACTGGCATATGTACGACACCGTCAAGGGGTCGGACTGGCTGGGCGACCAGGACGCCATCGAGTTCATGTGCCGCGAGGCACCGAGCGCCGTGTACGAAATGGAGCATTTCGGCATGCCGTTCGACCGCAACCCCGACGGCACCATTTACCAGCGCCCGTTCGGCGGGCATACGGCCAACTTCGGCGAGAAGCCCGTGCAGCGCGCCTGCGCCGCCGCCGACCGCACCGGCCACGCCCTGCTGCACACGCTCTACCAGCGCAACGTCTCGGCCCGCACCCAGTTCTTCGTCGAATGGATGGCGCTGGACCTGCTGCGCAACGATGCCGGCGACGTGCTCGGCGTAACCGCGCTGGAAATGGAAACGGGCGAGATCTACGTCCTCGAAGCCAAGACTACCGTACTGGCCACGGGCGGCGCCGGCCGCATCTGGGCCGCGTCCACCAACGCCTTCATCAATACGGGTGACGGCCTGGGCATGGCGGCGCGCGCCGGCATCGCGCTGCAGGACATGGAGTTCTGGCAGTTCCACCCCACCGGCGTGGCCGGCGCGGGCGTGCTGATCACCGAAGGCGTGCGCGGCGAGGGCGGCATCCTGCTCAACAAGGATGGCGAACGCTTCATGGAGCGCTACGCGCCCACGCTCAAGGACCTGGCTCCGCGCGACTTCGTGTCGCGTTCCATGGACCAGGAAATCAAGGAAGGCCGCGGCTGCGGTCCGGACGGCAGCTATGTCGTGCTCAAGCTCGACCACCTGGGCGCAGAGACCATCAACAAGCGCCTGCCCTCGATTCGCGAGATCGCCATCAAGTTCGGCAACGTCGACCCGATCAAGGAACCGATCCCGGTCGTGCCCACCATCCACTACATGATGGGCGGCATCCCCACCAACTACAACGGCCAGGTCATGGGCTGGGCCGATGGCCAGAGCAAGATCGTCAACGGCCTGTACGCCATCGGCGAGTGCGCGGCCGTGTCGGTGCACGGCGCCAACCGTCTGGGAACCAATTCGCTGCTGGACCTCATCGTGTTCGGCCGCGCCGCGGGCAATCACATCGTTGCCTCGCACCCCGAGCGCCAGCACCAGCACCAGCCGGTGCCCAAGGAAGCGGTCGACTACTCGATCGGCCGCGTCGACGCGCTGGAGTCGCGCACCTCGGGCGAGAAGCCCCAGGATGTCGGCAACGGCATCCGCGCGGCCATGCAGGCCCACTGCGGTGTGTTCCGCACCGTCGACCTGCTGCAAAAGGGCGTGGGCAAGATCGACGAGCTGGCCGGCATGGCCGGCAGCATCTACTTCAAGGACAAGTCCAAGGTGTTCAACACCGCGCGCATCGAGGCGCTGGAAGTCGCCAACATGGTCGAAGTGGCCCGTGCCACCATCAAGTCGGCGGCCAATCGTACCGAGAGCCGCGGCGCGCACGCGCTGGACGACCACCCGCACCGCGATGACGAGAACTGGCTCAAGCACACCTTGTGGTATTCGTCGGACGGCCGCCTGGAGTACAAGCCCGTCCACATGAAACCCCTTACGGTTGAGTCCTTCCCGCCCAAGGCCCGTACTTTCTAAGCAGGATGCACGCAATGACCAAGCGTATAGTCAAGTTCGAAATCTACCGCTACGATCCGGACAAGGACGAGCGTCCCTACATGCAGAAGCTCGATGTCGAGCTCCAGCCGCACGACAAGATGCTGCTGGACGCCATTCTGCGCATCAAGAACGACATGGACGACAGCCTGGCGATCCGCCGCTCCTGCCGCGAAGGCGTGTGCGGCTCGGATGCCATGAACATCAATGGCAAGAACGGCCTGGCCTGCACCACCAACCTGAACGACCTGACCCAGCCCATCGTGCTGCGCCCGCTGCCCGGCCTGCCCGTGATCCGCGACCTGATCGTGGACATGACGCACTTCTACAACCAGTACCACTCGATCCGCCCGTACCTCATCAACGACACGCCGCCGCCCGAACGCGAGCGCCTGCAGTCGCCCGAGGCGCGCGAGGAACTCGACGGTCTGTACGAGTGCATCCTGTGCGCATGCTGCTCGACGTCCTGCCCCTCGTTCTGGTGGAACCCGGACAAGTTCGTCGGTCCGGCCGGGCTGCTGCAGGCCTACCGCTTCATCGCCGACAGCCGCGACGAGGCCACCGGTTCGCGCCTGGACAACCTGGACGAGCCGTATCGTCTATTCCGCTGCCACACCATCATGAACTGCGTCGACGTCTGCCCCAAGGGACTGAACCCCACCAAGGCCATCGGCAAGATCAAGGAACTGATGGTTCGCCGCACTGTGTGACCGCCAGCCCCGACACAAATCGGGGCTTGGTCTTTTGTTGTATTCGTTTGAAAGGGTTTCTGCCCATGAGCAGCCTGACCGAGTTGGAACGCGCGCGCCTGCGCTGGCGCGCGCGCAGAGGCCTGCTTGAAAATGACCTTATCATTACGCGGTATCTTGATGCTTACGAGCACCAGCTTACCGATGAGGATGTAAGCGCGCTGACGCAATTGTTCGAGCTTGGCGACAATGAGCTGCTGGACATACTGCTGGCGCGCGCCGAACTCCGCGGCGAGCTCGACACCCCCAGGCTGCGCGATATCGTCGGCCAGATGCGAGCGCTCTGATATCTACGAGGAAATGACCATGAAATTGTCCGACAACAAAGCCACTCTATCCTTCACCGACGGCAGCCCCTCCATCGAGCTGCCGATCTACAAGGGCACCATCGGCCCCGACGTGATCGACATCCGCAAGCTGTACGGCCAGACGGGCATGTTCACGTACGACCCGGGCTTTCTGTCGACGGCCGCCACGGCATCGGGCATCACCTATATCGACGGCGACAAGGGCGAGTTGCTGTATCGCGGCTACCCCATCGAGCAACTCGCGGTCAATTGCGACTACCTGGACACCTGCTACCTGATCCTCAACGGCGAGCTGCCCAATGCCGAGCAGAAGAAGGAGTTCGACACGCAGGTCACCCGCCATACGATGGTGCACGAGCAGATGAATTTCTTCCTGCGCGGTTTCCGTCGCGATGCGCATCCCATGGCCGTGCTGACCGGCCTGGTGGGCGCGCTGTCGGCCTTCTACCACGACTCGACCGACATCACGAATCCGCAGCACCGCTACATCTCGGCCATCCGCCTGATCGCCAAGATGCCCACGCTGGTGGCCATGGCGTACAAGTATTCGCGTGGTGAACCCACCATCTATCCCAAGAACGACCTGTCCTATACCGGCAACTTCCTGCGCATGATGTTCGCCAATCCGTGCGAGGACTACCATGTGAACGAAGTCGTCGAACGCGCGCTCGACCGCATCTTCATTCTGCATGCCGACCACGAGCAGAACGCGTCGACCTCGACCGTGCGCCTGTGCGGATCGTCGGGCACCAACCCCTTCGCTGCCATCGCCTCCGGCGTGGCCTGCCTGTGGGGTCCGGCCCACGGCGGCGCCAACGAGGCCTGCCTGCACATGCTCGAGCAGATCCAGGCCAACGGCGGCCTGGCCACGGTGGGCAAGTTCATGGAGCAGGTCAAGGACAAGAACTCGGGCGTGCGCCTGATGGGCTTCGGCCACCGCGTCTACAAGAACTACGATCCGCGCGCCAAGCTGATGCAGGAAACCTGCAAGGAAGTCCTCTCTGCCCTGGGCCTGGAAAACGATCCGCTGCTCAAACTCGCCATGGCGCTGGAAAAGATCGCGCTGGAAGACGATTACTTCGTGCAACGCAAGCTGTATCCGAACGTGGACTTCTACTCGGGCATCGTCCAGCGCGCCATCGGCATCCCGACTTCGCTGTTTACCGGCATCTTCGCGCTGGCCCGCACCACGGGCTGGATCGCGCAGTGGGCCGAAATGATCGCCGACCCCGAGTACAAGATCGGCCGTCCGCGCCAGCTGTATACCGGCGAGTCCGTGCGCCAGGTCAAGGGTTAAGCGATACTCGCGTGCGTGGCGGACTCCGGTCCGCCGCGATAGAAAGGGCTGTTCGATTGCGAATAGCCCTTTTTTCTTTAGACGCAACGCTCAGAGAGTCTCTGCATGTGGCATTGCGTCCTTCTCGACAGCCTCTTGCGCAGTTCAGCGTTCGGCGGGTATGCCCCGGGAGCGCCTAAGTGCCGGGGCAGTCCGCGTAGCGGACTTTGGCCGCCTAAGGCGGCGGCCAAACCCGGCACTTCGAAGCGAGCGGGGCATACCCGCCGAACGTTGAACGGACTTAAGAACTAGCAGCGCAGCGACTCAGACCAGCAGCGACTCAGACCAGTAGCGCAACGAGGCAGCAGAACACCGGAATGGCCATACATCATCAGTTGTTCGCCGCGTGCCACGCCGCCAGCTTCTTGCGATATGCCTCGATGTCCGCGATAGGACGACGCGCCACGCCGGATTCCGCAGCCGCCTGGGCCACCGCCGGAGCGACCGCCGAAATCAAACGCGGATCGAACGGCGTGGGAATGATGTAGTCCGGACCGAACCCGGCCTCGTCGTGTGCCAGTTCCGCGATCGCCTTCACGCTGGCCAGCTTCATCGCCTCGTTGATGGTCGTGGCGCCGCAATCGAGCGCGCCGCGGAAGATGAAGGGAAAGCACAGCACGTTGTTGACCTGGTTCGGGTAGTCCGAGCGGCCGGTGGCAATGATGCAGTCGGGGCGGGCGGCGCGGGCCGCCTCGGGCAGGATCTCGGGCACCGGATTGGCCAGTGCCAGGATGATGGGCCGGTCGGCCATCGTCTTGACCATCTCGGGCGTGAGCGCGCCGGCGGCCGAACAGCCCAGGAAGATGTCGGCGCCCTTGACCACGTCGGCCAGGGTGCGGGCGTCGGTCGCTTGCGCGTAGCGCTTCTTGTTGGGCTCCATGTCGGCATCGCGGCCTTCCCAGATCACGCCGCGCGAATCGACCACATAGATGTGCTCGCGTCGGATGCCCAGGTCGACCATCAGGTCCAGGCAGGCGATGGCCGCGGCGCCGGCGCCGGAGACCGCGACCTTGACCTGGCCGACCTTCTTGTTCACGACCTTCAGGCCGTTCAGGACCGCGGCCGAGGAGATGATGGCCGTGCCATGCTGGTCGTCGTGGAAGACCGGCACCTTCATGCGCTCGCGCAGCTTCTTCTCGATGTAGAAGCACTCCGGAGCCTTGATGTCCTCCAGGTTGACGCCGCCCAGCGTGGGTTCGAGCGCGGCGATGATGTCCACGAGTTTGTCGGGATCGGTCTCGGCCAGTTCGATGTCGAAGACATCGATGCCGGCGAATTTCTGGAACAGGCAGCCTTTGCCCTCCATGACCGGTTTGGCGGCCATGGGGCCGATATTGCCCAGGCCCAGCACGGCGGTGCCGTTGGAGATGACGCCCACCAGATTGCCGCGCGAGGTGTAGCGCGAGGCGGCTTGCTCGCCGTGTTCATGGATGGCCATGCAGGCGGCCGCCACGCCGGGAGAATAGGCCAGGGACAGATCGTCCTTGCCGTTCAGAGGCTTGGTGGGCCTGACCGAAATTTTGCCGGGGGTCGGGTACTCGTGATAGTCCAGGGCTTGCTTGATGAAGGTTTGGTCCATGAGGAGCGGCTTGAAAAAAAGAAAACGATGCAAGGAAAACAGAGTCGATCCTGACGGGAAACCGTACCGAAATGGCTCCTGGATTGCCTTGGATAGGGGCGCAGTGTAGCGAAGTGGCGCACGGGTTACATGACGCGGCGCAGCAGCCTGTGCGGCACCTGTGTCCCTGCGCTACAGCGGCCCATAAAAAGGCGAAGCCGGACTTGCAAAGGGGTATACTGCCCGCGGTAGCTGTAAAAGGCTCTCTTTGCACAAGGTTCAAATTATCTGTACGGCGCCTTCTGCTCCGCTATCCGCTAAACGGGAAGCCCGTGTCGCGGAAGGTTTTCCTGCATCGTATCGGGTGAAACGCCCGTCAAGGTGAAGCACATATGTCTTCGGAACAAGACTCTCTTTCCAATTCCTATCTTTTCGGGGGCAACGCCCCTTACGTCGAAGAGCTCTACGAAGCCTATCTCGACAATCCTGGTTCGGTGTCCGACAACTGGCGCACCTACTTCGACCAGCTCCAGCATGCCCCCGCCACCGATGGCCAGGCGTCCACGCGCGACCAGGCTCATGCGCCCATCGTCCAGTCGTTCGCCGAGCGCGCGCGCGCCAATGCGTTCACCGTGCGCGCCGCCGAACCCGACATGTCGGTGGCCAGCAAGCAGGTGGCGGTGCAGTCGCTGATCGGCGCCTACCGCACTCTCGGGTCGCGCTGGGCCGACCTCGATCCGCTCAAGCGCCAGGAGCGCCCCAACATTCCCGAGCTCGACCCGGCTTTCTACGGCCTGACCGAAGCCGATCTCGACCAGGAATACGCAGCGACCAACAGCTATTTCACGACCGCCAGCACCATGACGCTGCGCGAGATCATCAAGGCGCTGCGCGACACCTATTGCCGCAGCATCGGCGCCGAGTTCATGTACGTGTCCGATCCCGCCGCCAAGCGCTGGATCCGCGAACGCCTCGAGACCACCCGTTCCGCGCCCAGCCACACCAAGGAACAGCAGCGCCGCATCCTGCAGCAGCTTACCGACGCCGAGGGACTGGAACGTTTCCTGCATACCAAGTACGTCGGCCAGAAGCGCTTCTCGCTCGAAGGCGGCGAAAGCTTCATCGTCGCCATGGATGAAGTGGTCAACCACGCGACCGAACTGGGCGTGCAGGAGATCGTGGTCGGCATGGCCCATCGCGGGCGCCTGAACCTGCTCGTGAACACCATGGGCAAGATGCCCGGCGACCTCTTTGCCGAGTTCGAAGGCAAGCATGCCGAAGGCCTGACCGACGGCGACGTGAAATACCACAATGGCTTCTCCAGCGACATCTCGGGCCGCGGCGGCCCGGTGCACCTGTCGCTGGCGTTCAATCCCTCCCACCTGGAGATCGTCAACCCGGTCGTCGAGGGCAGCGTACGCGCGCGCCAGGAGCGCCGCGGCGACCATGACGGCAGCCAGGTGCTGCCGGTGCTGGTGCACGGCGACGCGGCCATCGCCGGCCAGGGCGTCGTGATGGAAACGCTCAACCTCGCGCTGACGCGCGGCTACGGCACGGGCGGCACGCTGCACATCGTCATCAACAACCAGATCGGCTTCACCACGTCCGACCCGCGCGATTCGCGTTCCACGCTGTATTGCACCGACGTGGTCAAGATGATCGAAGCCCCGGTGTTCCACGTCAATGCCGACGATCCCGACGCGGTGGTGTTCGCCACCCAGCTGGCGCTGGACTTCCGCACGGAGTTCAAGCGCGACGTCGTCGTCGACATCATCTGCTTCCGCAAGCTGGGCCACAACGAGCAGGACACGCCCGCACTGACCCAGCCGCTGATGTACAAGAGCATCGGCCATCATCCCGGCACTCGCAAGCTGTACGCCGACAAGCTCACTGCCCAGGGCGTGCTGGCCGAAGGCGAAGCCGACCAGATGGTCAAGGACTACCGCCAGCTGATGGAAGACGGGCAGAAGACGGTCGAGCCCGTGCTCACCGACTACCGCAGCAAGCATGCCATCGACTGGTCGCCGTTCCTGGGCGCCAAATGGACCGACGCGGCCGACACGGCCGTACCGCTGGCCGAGCTCAAGCGCATCGGCGAACGCATCACGACCGTGCCCGAGGGCTTCACGGTACACCCGCTGGTCAAGAAACTGCTCGCAGACCGTGCCCTGATGGCCAAAGGCGAGCAGAACCTGGACTGGGGCATGGGCGAACACATGGCCTACGCCACGCTGGTGGCTTCGGGCTATGCCGTGCGGCTTACCGGCCAGGATGCCGGCCGCGGCACGTTCACCCACCGCCACGCCGTGCTGCACGACCAGAACCGCGAGCGCTGGAACGACGGCACCTACATCCCGCTGCAGAACGTGTCTGATGGCCAGGCGCCGTTCACCGTGATCGACTCCGTGCTGTCCGAAGAAGCGGTGCTCGGTTTTGAATACGGCTATGCCTGCGCCGAACCCAATACGCTGACCCTCTGGGAAGCCCAGTTCGGCGATTTCGCCAACGGCGCCCAGGTGGTGATCGACCAGTTCATCAGCTCCGGCGAAGCCAAGTGGGGGCGCCTGTGCGGCCTCACCATGCTGCTGCCGCACGGCTACGAAGGCCAGGGTCCCGAGCACTCGTCGGCCCGCATCGAGCGCTATCTGCAGCTGTGCGCCGACAACAATATCCAGGCCGTGCAGCCGACCACCGGCGCGCAGATCTTCCACCTGCTGCGCCGCCAGATGATCCGGCCCTTCCGCAAGCCGCTGGTCGTCTTCACGCCCAAGTCGTTGCTGCGCAACAAGGACGCGAGTTCGCCGCTGGCCGATCTGGCCAAGGGGCATTTCTACCCGGTGATCGGCGAAGTGGACCCGTCCATCAAGGCCGCCTCGGTCAAGCGCGTGCTGGTCTGCTCGGGCAAGGTCTATTACGACCTGGTCCACGCCCGCAAGGAGCGCGGCGCCGAGCACGTCGCCATCATCCGCATCGAGCAGCTCTATCCCTTCGCCCACAAGGCCTTCGAAGCCGAGCTGAAAAAATACAGCAAGGCCACCGAGGTCGTTTGGGTGCAGGACGAGCCGCAGAACCAGGGTCCCTGGTTCTACGTCCAGCATCACTTGTACGAGAACATGAGCGAAGGCCAGAAGCTGGGTTACGCCGGGCGTCCGGCCTCGGCCTCGCCTGCCGTGGGCTACATGGCCAAGCACATGGAGCAGCTCAAGACGCTCCTGGATCAGGCCTACGCGCCCAAGTACAAGGGTTTCATGCTGACCAAGTAAGCACATGTACCCGGGCGGGCCCCGATCGAGGCCCGCCCGGCTTTTCATCAGAACATCGAACAATCAAACAAACGGGATATCCATCATGGCCATTACCGACGTCGTCGTTCCCCAATTGTCCGAGTCCATCTCGGAAGCCACCCTGCTGAACTGGAAGAAGAAAGCCGGCGAAGCCGTCTCCGCCGACGAAACCCTCATCGAAATCGAGACCGACAAGGTCGTGCTCGAAGTGCCCGCGCCTGCTTCGGGCGTGCTGGCCGAAATCATCGAAGCCGACGGCGCCACCGTCACCTCTGGCCAGTTGCTGGCCAGGATCGACACTGCTGCCAAGGCCGCCGCGGCTCCGGCTCCGGCTGCCTCAGCACCGGCGCCTGCCGCCCCTGCTGCCCCTGCCGTCGCCGCTGCCGCTGTGGCGGCCGTGCCCGCCAGCAATGCCGCTGCCGGCGTCGCCTCGCCCGCCGCCTCGAAGATCCTGGCCGAGAAGGGCGTGGATGCCGCCTCCGTGGCCGGGTCCGGCCGCGACGGCCGCGTGACCAAGGGCGACGCGCTGGCCGCTTCGGCCGCGCCCAAGGCAGCCGCCGTGGCCGCTCCTGCGACCCTGTCGCTGGATGGCCGTCCCGAGCAGCGCGTGCCCATGAGCCGCCTGCGCGCCCGTGTGGCCGAGCGCCTGCTCCAGTCGCAGTCCGAAAACGCCATCCTGACGACCTTCAACGAGGTCAACATGAAGGCGGTCATCGATCTGCGCAACAAGTACAAGGAAAAATTCGAGAAGGACCACGGCGTCAAGCTCGGGTTCATGTCCTTCTTCGTCAAGGCCGCTGTCGCCGCGCTCAAGAAGTACCCGATCATCAACGCCTCGGTGGACGGCAAGGACATCATCTACCACGGCTACTTCGACATCGGCATCGCCGTGGGCAGCCCGCGCGGCCTGGTGGTGCCCATTCTGCGCAACGCCGATCAGCTCTCGATCGCCGACATCGAAAAGGCCATCGCCGATTTCGGCCGCCGTGCGGCCGACGGCAAACTGGGCATCGAAGAGATGACCGGCGGCACCTTCTCCATCTCCAACGGCGGCGTGTTCGGCTCGATGCTCTCCACCCCCATCATCAACCCGCCGCAGTCGGCCATCCTGGGCATTCATGCCACCAAGGACCGGCCCGTGGTCGAGAACGGCCAAGTCGTCATCCGTCCGATCAACTATCTGGCCATGTCCTACGACCACCGCATCATCGACGGCCGCGAAGCCGTGCTGGGCCTGGTGGCCATGAAGGAAGCGCTGGAAGATCCGCAGCGCATGCTACTGGACCTGTAAACGGAGCGTATCGACATGGCTAAGCAATTCGACGTGATCGTCATCGGCGCCGGCCCCGGAGGCTACATCGCCGCCATCCGCGCGGCCCAGCTCGGCATGTCCGTGGCCTGCATCGACGCCTGGCAGAACGGCCAGGGCGGCCCGGCTCCCGGCGGCACCTGCACCAACGTGGGCTGCATTCCCTCGAAGGCGCTGCTGCAGTCTTCCGAGCACTATGAGGCCGCCGGCCATCACTTTGCCGAGCATGGCATCGAGGTCAAGGGCCTGGGGCTGAAGCTGGACACCATGATTGGCCGCAAGAACAGCGTGGTCAAGCAGAACAACGACGGCATCCTCTACCTGTTCAAGAAGAACAAGGTCACCTTCTTCCACGGCAAGGGCGCCTTCGCCGGCAAGGCCGACGGCGGCTATGCGGTCAAGGTCTCCGGCACCGCCAGCGAAGATCTGGTGGGCAAGCACATTGTCGTGGCGACGGGTTCGTCGCCGCGCGCGCTGCCCGGTTTGCCTTTCGACGAAAAGGTCGTGCTGTCCAACGACGGCGCCCTGAGCATCGATACCGTGCCCAAGAAGCTGGGCGTGATCGGCGGCGGCGTGATCGGACTGGAAATGGGCAGCGTGTGGCGTCGGCTGGGCGCCGAAGTCACCGTCCTGGAAGCCATGCCCGAGTTTCTGGCCATGGCAGACCAGCAGGTTGCCAAGGAAGCGCAGAAAATCTTCACCAAGCAGGGGCTGGTCATCGAAACCGGCATCAAGCTCGGAGAGGTCAAGGCGACCGCGAAGAGCGTCACCGTGCCCTACACCAATGCCAAGGGCGAAGAGCAGAAACTGGTGGTGGACAAGCTGATCGTCTCGATCGGCCGCGTCCCCTACACGGGCGGGCTGGCCCCCGAGACCGTGGGCCTGCAGCTGGACGAACGCGGCTTCGTGGCGGTGGACGGCCAGTGCAAGACCAACCTGCCCAATGTCTGGGCCATCGGCGACGTCGTGCGCGGTCCGATGCTGGCGCACAAGGCCGAAGAAGAAGGCGTGGCGGTTGCCGAGCGCATCGCCGGCCAGCACGGCCACGTCAACTTCGACACGATTCCGTCGGTGATCTACACGTCACCGGAAATTGCCTGGGTGGGCAAGAACGAGCAGCAGCTCAAGAAGGAAGGCCGCGAATACAGGGCCGGCTCCTTTCCGTTCCTGGCCAACGGCCGCGCCCGCGCGCTGGGCGATACCTCCGGCTTTGCCAAGGTCATCGCCGACGCCAAGACCGACGAAGTTCTCGGCGTGCACATCATCGGCCCCATGGCTTCCGAGCTGATCGCCGAGGCCGTGACCATCATGGAATTCAAGGGCGCTTCCGAGGACATCGCCCGCATCTGCCACGCCCACCCCACGCTGTCGGAGTCGGTGAAGGAAGCCGCCCTGGCCGTGGACAAGCGCGCGCTGAATTTCTGAGGTTCTGGCGCAGTGGGCGAGCCGTCGCCTGCTGCGCCTGCTGCTTGCCGATGGGGCGAGCAGCGCGCGATTCTGCCGGCCCGGGGCCCGGAGCGATTCGAGCCGCCGGGCGTGCATGCTCACCCCCCTTTTGGGCTGGGCATCGGAACTGCGCCGGGGCGGCCGTGTCTGCCTGAGAACCCGACGCAGCGGATCGACCGGCGATGCAGCGACTCAGGAACGCAAACAATTGGGCGGTTCTCTTGGAAAAAAGGGAGCCGCCTATTTCATATCCGCCAGCGATGAACGTCCAGGAATACTACGAACAGGCCCTAGCCGAACGCGGCTATCAGTCCGATCCGGCCCAGCAGCGCGCCATCAATCGCCTGCAGCGTTACTACGACGACTGGGTGCACTACAAGGCCCTGCGCAGCAACGCCCTAAAAAAGCTGCTCAACCGCCCGGAGGTGCCGCGCGGCGTTTACCTGTGGGGCGGAGTGGGCCGTGGCAAGAGCTTTCTGATGGACGCTTTCTACGCCACCGTTCCGGTAGTGCGCAAGACACGGCTGCATTTTCACGAGTTCATGCGTGGCGTGCACCGCGAGCTGGAAGAGGTCAAGGGCATGCAGGATCCGCTGGACGAAGTCGCGCGCCGCATCGCGCGCCGCTACCGGCTGATCTGCTTCGACGAATTCCATGTGTCGGACATTGCCGATGCCATGATCCTGTATCGCCTGCTGCTCAAGCTGTTCGAGCACGGTACCTCTTTCATCATGACTTCCAACTACGAGCCGTCCACGCTTTACCCCGACGGCTTGCACCGCGACCGCATCCTGCCGGCCATCGAGCTGATCCGCAAGCGCATGGACGTGCTCAACGTGGATGCCGGCGTCGACTACCGGCGCCGCACGCTGGAGCAGGTGCGGAGCTATCACTGCCCGCTCGACGAAGAGGCGAACGCGGCACTGCAGGACGCCTTCGACAGGCTGGCCGATACGCCGCCCGAGAAAATCCCGGTGCTGCACATCGAGCACCGCGAGATCAGAGCGCTGGCGCTGGCCGGCACGGTGGTGTGGTTCGATTTCGCCACGCTGTGCGGCGGGCCGCGCTCGCAGAACGACTATCTCGAGCTGGCCAGCCGCTTCAATGCGGTCATACTCTCGGGGGTGCCGCGAATGGGTCCCAGGCATCAGTCTGAAGCGCGCCGCTTCACCTGGCTGGTGGACGTCTTCTACGATCACAAGGTCAAGCTCATCATGTCGGCGCAATGTCCGCCCGAGGAGCTTTATACCGACGGGGCTTTTGCCGGCGAGTTCCAGCGGACGGTGTCGCGCATCCTGGAAATGCAATCCAAGGAGTACCTGGAGTCGGAACGGCGACACACCGTCGACCTGTAGCAGCCGGCCGGGCCATGGGCCCGATCCGCGCGCCTGCTCATTGCACCGTGCGGTTGCGGCCTTCGCGCTTGGCCGTGTAGAGGTTGTGGTCGGCATGGGGAAACAGGCCCCATACCGTTTTTTCCAGGTTGACGCCGGTTTGTTCGGCATGGGCTATGCCTATGCTGATGGTGACCGGCACATCCTGCCGCTCGTGCTTGAGAGGCGTGTCGGCGATCGCCCGGCGCACCGTGTCGGCCAGGGCGTAAAAGACCGGAGGCTCGTAGCCGAAGCAGACAACCATGAATTCCTCGCCGCCTATGCGGCTGACCAGCCGCGGCTCGGGAACGGTGTCGTGCACGAGTGCGGCGATGTGCCTGAGCACCTTGTCGCCGCAGGCGTGGCCCAGGCTGTCGTTGATCTTCTTGAAATGATCGACGTCGATGAGCATCATGTTCATGCTCGTGCCGTGGTACTGGCGCAGCGCGGTGTATCGGTCCAAGGCATCGGCCAGGCCGAAGCGGGACAGGGTGCTGGTCAGAAAATCGTAGCTGGCCTGCTGCCGCAGCTTCAGGTTGAGCCGGCGTATGGTGCTCATGTTGATGGCGATGAGCAGAGGACCGAAGATCGCTGCGGCAATCCCCAGGCGCAGTACTGAGAGCAGGTAGGGCACGCTGTGGCCCCACATGCCGACCAGGCCGGGAACGTGGATCGACACGATGATCAGTTGCACGCAGCCCGTGCCCAGCATGATGAGCTGCACCAGCCATACCGGATAGGAAATGGCGCACCAGGTGAGCGCCGGCAGCACCAGCATCAGGATCAGGAACGGCCCGATCGACACGCTCATGCCTATCGAGACCAGCAGCGACAGCAGCGGCAGCGTGTTGCGCCAGGTGAGATCGACCGGATGCCCGAGGCGGATCTTGCCGCCGAACAGGCTCAGCAGGAAGGGCAGGCACAGAATCGAGGTATAGAACTGCTCGGTGAACCAGCCGAACACGGCTTGCGTCAGCTGCGGGTATGCGAAAGGCGTGGCCTGTTGCATCGGTCCGCCCACCGCGGCGCAGGCGGCCGACGCGGCCAGGCAGGCCAGGATCAGGTGAAAGAATGCCGCGACGTCGTTCTGGCCCTGCCTGATGGTTTGGGAGCGCGTCAGCCACACAGCCAGGACCAGAACGAAGACGAGATCGGCCGCGTTGAACAGCAAGGGGGCAAGGCTCCAGCCCCAGTGCATGCAGTCCTGCAGGACCAGGCCTGCGTAGACAACGATGTAGCTTGCGGGCTTGCGGGCCAGGCCGTAGCGGTGGATCAGGGCCGCGCAAGTGACATTGGCGGGCCAGAACACCGACAGGTTCACGGCCGATATATGGGTATAGGTACCCAGCAGGCCCAGTGCGAATGCCGCGGCAAAAATGAAAAGATAAGGCGTATACCGAGAACTTTCTTTCAAGATGAGAAAGCGTTGTTGCATGTCGGGGGCCGGATCTCTCTTGCGCGCGCCGGATTGCCGGTCGATGGCTCAGCCACCTATGTTAGCGTAATTGCCTGCTGGCTCGGTTCATGCCAGCCTGGTTCGCGCCCGGGTTTACC
>DAIDKG010000275.1 GCA_027450125.1 Bordetella sp.
CGAACGAAACCGACTTGAGCGGCTGCGCCACGGTATTGTCATAGGACAGGGACAGCAGGATGCTGCCGTCGTCCTGGGCATCGGGCACCAAGGTCAGCAAAGTGCCGACTGTCTCCTGCTTCTGGCTGATCGACACCGAAGGCAAGGCTGCGGTCACGCCGCTGGAGGCCGAAGCCACGGCCACGCTCTGCACCTGGTCGATATAGGTGAAGGTCGAACGGACGGCATGCGTGACGGGGCGGCGGTTCAGCGTCAGCAGCGGAATGCTGGCATGCCGCAGCACGGCGCCGCGCTCGCTCAGCGCGGAAACAATGGCGCGCGAGCCCTGGAACGGTCCCCCGGTAACGCCGGCCTGCAAGGCCCCGGCCGTCCCGATCGCGCCTGCGCCGGCCGTCATCCCGGCTTCGGCCGTGGCGCGCAGGCTGGCGTAAATGGCCGACCAGTCCAAGCCCGCTTCGGACGTGTCCCTGGATGCAAGGGTGATTTCCTCGAAGACCAGGCGTATCCGGCGCGTCAGCACGCGATTCTCGCGCTCGATGAACTCGGCGATGCGATCGAGCACGTCGGGTATGTCGGTGACCACCAGCGATGTCCCGCCCTTGTCGAGTTCGGCGATGACGCCCGACCGCGTCAGGAAAGGCTCCAGCCTGTTGCGCACGGCCTGCAGCGCCTGGTGCTCGCCCGAGCTGAGCGCCGTGCTGGAGCTGCTCTCGAACCCGCCGCTCTGCGGACTGGCCGCTCGGCCGAGGCGGGCATCGACCCGGGTGGCCAGCGTCATGGCGCGCACGTCGAAAACACGGGTTTGAGTCCGGTAGAACTCGATCGCTCCCTGACGGTAGCGCCAGTGCAGATAAAGCTGAGCGGCCAGCGCGTCGAGCGTATCGGCCAGGGGGCGGGGGCCGCTCTGGACCTCGACGCGCGTGGCGCCGGACACGACCATCGCGGTCTTCTCGGCCAATCTGGGCAGGAACATCTCGTGCGGCAGCAAGGCATCGGGATGGACCCGCACCGCGATGCCCGTGGCCCGGTACAGGCGCTCGGCGATGCCGGGAAGATCCATGCGTCCGGCAAAGAGCAGGGTGATGTCCACGTTGGCGCGCAAGGCGGGAGGCAGCAGCACCTCCCGAGCCAGGGGTTGGGCTGGTCCGGCCAGCCACGGCTTGGCCACGTCCTGCGCGGCCTTGCGCGCCTCGGGATCGACCAGCCCCTGCTTGAAGCGGCGCTGCTGCGTGTCGAGCCGCTGGGCGGCCTCGCCGGTGCTGCCCTGCAGAGCCGCGATCTTCTGCGGCAGCGCGCAGCCATTGAGCATGCAGGCGATACCCAGCAACGCGCATGCGGGACGGCGGTTCACGATGCGGCTCCGGCGGGAACGGTGGAGCGGTCGCATGCCTGGGTGTAGGCGACGACGCGCAGGACCTGATTGGCATAGAAGCAAGGCTGCACCGGCCGCTCCGACAGCTCGGTGGCCGCCAGCAGCGCGCGCACCGCCTGCTTGAAATCGCCCGGGAACTGCGCCGCGCCCGCCAGCGGAATGTCGACGTCGACTGCCCAGTGCTGGGGCTCGAAGGTCCAGCCCGACGACGCTGCCCAGCGCGCCAGCACGCCGCGCAGCGTCGCGTCGGGCGGTCCGGCGCGCAGCATCTGCCGCGCAGGCGCGGCGTCGACCGGCATGGGCGATGTCTGCCGAACCGGAGCAGGCGATGCGCCGGGAGAGGATGCCGCGGGCGTCAGGGCGACTTGCGTCAAGGGCGCATGCCGGCCCAGGACAGGCCCGGGTTGCGGCGCGCCTGCGATCGGCGCGGTGACGGGCTGATCCTGCTGCGCCTTGCGTCCGGTCCCGGGCGCCTCCTGCTGCGCCGACGCCGCTGCGCTCATGGCCGCGTCGTGCCGCACCGCGCGCGCCATGAAGCGGCCGCCCCGCAGGACCAGCGACTGCCATGCGCCGTCGATGACCACATAGGGATCCTGGCGGCGATAGGCCAGCGGCGCGTCCCCTTCAGGCGTGCTGGCGAATATCGCCGGCACCTGCTGCCCGGCCGCGAACTGCAGCCAAATCTGCCGCCCGGTCCCGAACACCTGCAGCGGCGCGACGGCCGGATCGCCGGACAGGCGCCAGTTGAAATCATATTGGCCGGCGGCGCTGTGTTCGAAGGCCGTGCCGCCCAGCGACGCGCAACCGGCCAGCAAGGCCAGGCACAGCAGACTGATGATGCGCATCATGCAAACCCCGATCGGAAATGACATCGAGGCGCATGATCGGACGCGCGTGGGCTAAGAGCTAGACGTACATCTGCGCATGGACGGTTTGGTCACGCCGGATGGGATCCCGGCCCGCAAGCGCACTCAGCGCGAGCCCGCCAGATAGGCGCGCGACACGCCGCGCAGCGAACTGCACACGAGCATGTCATCGGCCACCAGCAGATCCTCGCGCGACAGCACGCACTCGACCGCAGCGAGCCGGCGCATGAGCCGTGCGCGCATCACGCCGGCCAGCAGGCCGCATGCGAGCGGCGGCGTGTACCAGCGGCCGGCGCGCCTGACGAAAATATTGCTTCTGGCCCCTTCGGTCAGCTCTGCGCGTCCGTTGAAGAACACGGTATCGAACGCGCCCAGCGCCTGGGCTTGGCGTATAGCGGCATCGTAGCGGCTGCGCAGGGACGTCTTGTGATGCAAAAGCGCGGCCTCTTCGCTAGGCAGCGGCGCATGCGACAGCACGAGTCCGACGCGGCCGCCGCGCTTGAACGACTGCGTCGGCGACGACGCCACGCGGCAGGTGCCGTCGTGCGCCAGGTCCACGCGCATCCGGTACGTGCCTTCGGCCGCCAGATCTTGGACATGTTCGATCACTTGTCGCCGGATGCCTGCCTGGTCGCACTGAAAGCCCAGCGACGCGGCGCTCTCGCTCAAGCGCGCGAGATGCGCTTCGAGCCGCAAAGGCCGGCGTCCCGGCCGGACCCGCAGGGTCTCGAACAGGGTGTAGCCTGGGTCCATGCCTTCGACGAAATGCGCCTTCAGGCGGGTTTCGTCGTATTCGGACTGCGACGACGAGTCGACCACGATGCCGCCGCCCACGCCCAGTTCGACCGCGCGCAGGCCGCCGCGCGCCGGGCCGAGGGCGAGCGTGCGTATGGCCACCGACAGGCTGAAGTCGCCGCAGCGGCGTCCGGGCGCGGGCGGGTCCATCCAGCCGATCGCGCCGGTGTAGAGTCGACGCGGCGTGGTCTCCAGCTGCGCAATCAACTGCATGGTTCGATGCTTGGGCGCGCCCGTGATGGAGCCGCAAGGAAACAGCGCGCGCAGGATGTCCGGAAACGTGGTCTGCGCATCGATTTCGGATTCAACCGCCGATGTCATCTGATGCACCGTTTGATAGGTTTCTACCGAGAAGAGCCTGGACACCCTGATCGAGCCCGTGACCGAGACCCTGCCCAG
>DAIDKG010000276.1 GCA_027450125.1 Bordetella sp.
ATGGCGGCGGCGCTGCTGATGGCCCTGAAATGGACGCTGAACCTGATCGTCTGGATGACACTGGCCCAGGCTGTGCTTTCGTGGGTCAACCCGCTCTCGCCCCTGATGCCCATCCTTCACACGCTGACGCGCCCCCTGCTCGACCCCATCCGGCATATCCTGCCGCGCACGGGCGGCATCGATTTTTCGCCCCTGCTGCTGCTGGTGATCGCGCAGGTGCTGCTGATGGTGCTGACCCGCGTGGGCTACGGCATTTTGGGTATCTAGCTAGGACCCGCCGACATCCAGATCACGCGTGAGCCTTGAACGCGTGCAACATTGCAACGCCTCGTGATGGCCTGGGCCGCCGGTGCAGCGGAACGCGCCCGGTTCCGCGCGCCGATAGGCTGTTCATTCCGGCCGTTAACGCTACCGACTGAATACCTGCCGCGCGGCATCGCTTTGCCCGCAAATGAAAACCCCCGGATCCTGCCGGGGGTTTTCGTGTCGAGGTTCGCGCTTTACAGCGGCGCCACGCGCGTGGGGCCCGCGCCGCTGATGACCTGCACGCGCTGGCCAACGCTCAAGGGCTGATCTGCGGCCTGCGCAATGACGCGCGTCTCGCCGTTGTCCAGGCGCACCGTGATTTCGTAGCCCGAAGTCTTGCCCATATGATCCTCGATCGCGTTGCCCGCCAAGGCGCCCAGGACGGCGCCGCCTACGGCCGCCAGCGCATTGCCCATGCCGCGGCCGACACCCGCGCCAGCCACACCGCCCACGACGCCGCCGGCAACCGCGCCGACGCCGGACGTGCCGCTTTTCTCGATGGTGATGGGGCGCAGGTTGGTGATGGTGCCGGTACGGACGATCTGCTCACGCTGGGCCTGCCCATAGGTGTAGACGCTGCTGGAGGCGCTGGGCGTGGCGCATCCGGCCAGCACCGACAGGGACAAGCCCAAAGCGGCAACGGCCGTCCAGCGGCCGGCTCGCGAAAAAGTGGAAAGCGTCACTTGCGTCGTCATGTCCAAAGCTCCAGATCGGAACGTTTCCCGGCACGGCCCGCAGCCGCCGGGAAAGCAACTTCATTTTAGTCCTGCCGGCAACCACCCCGGCGGCGCGATGAAACCAGGCGCAACCGCTGCAGCGCGCGCGGCGCCTCAGGCCGGCAAGCCGATACCGTACGAGGCGCGCAGCAGGTCGTCGATCTCGCAGCGGGTCGGTTGGTGATTCTGCGCTCCGCGCGCGGCGATCTTGATGGATCCCATCACATTGGCCAGCCGGCAGCTGTCCAGCCAGTTCCAGCCCTGGGTCAGCCCATAGACCAGGCCGGCGCGATGCGCATCGCCGCAGCCGGTGGGATCGACCACGGCCGCCGCCTGGACGGGCGGCACTTCGATGGTCTGCCCGTCCGCCATGAGCGTCGCGCCCTCGCCGCCGCGCGTCACGACGACAGCCTGCATGGTCCTGGCGATATCGGCGATCTTGCGACCGGTGCGCTGCTCGATGACGCTGGCCTCGTAGTCGTTGGCGGTGAGCACCTGCGCCAGCCGGATCATGCGTTCGATATCCGCGCCGTCGAACAGCGGCATGGCCTGGCCCAGGTCGAAAATGAAGGGAATGCCGAGCTTGTTCATGCGCTCGGCGTGGGCGAACATGCCTTCCTTCGCATCGGGCGAGATCACGCCCCATGCCGCCCCGGTATGCGCGCCGAAATCGTTTTGCGCGGAGATGCCCATGGCGCCCGGGTGAAAGGCCGTGATCTGGTTGTCGTCCAGATCGGTGGTGATCCAGCATTGCGCGGTCAGCGTGCCGGGCACGACCTTGACGTGCGCCGTGCTGATGTCCAGGTCCTTCAGTCGCTGCAGATAGCCGCCGGCATCCTCGCCCACGCTGGCCACGGGCAGGGGCGTGCCTCCCAGCAGTTTCAGGTTGTACGCCACGTTGCCGGCGCAGCCGCCGAACTCGCGTCGCAGCGTAGGCACCAGAAAGGACACGGATAGCGTGCGGATGCGATCGGGCAGGATGTGTTCGCCGAAATGCCCTTCGAACAGGGCGATGGCGTCGAATGCCATCGAACCGCAGACCAGTACGGGAGCCGTCATGTAATTACCTTAAAAGGGGATTCAGGGAAAAAATACCTTGAGGCCGAAGCCGTTGATCTGCAGCCCCTTGACGACGATAGGCACCGAAATCGTCACCTCCGCGCCCGCCGCCATGGGGCCTGTGGTGCCCGGCGGCAGGTAGTCGCGGGGCAGGATGACCTTCTCGGCCACGACCGTGTCCGACTTGTCGCGCAGCTTCAGATCCAGCGCGGGCCACTCCTGGTCTTTCTCGTAGCGGTTGCGCAGCACCGCGCCGAGGACCATGCGGGAGGTGCCGTCCGCGGCGGGCGCGGTGCCCGGTGCCGCGGCGCCCGACGCAACGGTGCCCGACGCATCCCCGGCCTGCAGCGCATTGTTCGGCGGCGTCATGCGCAGCGACGAGGACTCGATCCAGATGCGCTCGATGCGCCGGGCGTAGCTGACCTTGCATCCCAGCGCCTTGCAGACGCCGACGAACGCCGGCCGCAGCCCCGGCATGGAGATGGTGATGGGCGTTCGGTAGACATAGAGCAGCTGCCCGCACAGCGCCAGGCAACCCAGCAGGCAGAGCCAGGTCCATGCGCGGCGCCGGATGTGATGGCTCTTGATGAGGTCCTGGTCGAGGAACTGCGGCGGCGCGCGTCCCACGTCGGTGGCGCTGGAATAACGGGTCCGGACATCGCCATAGACGCCTTCGCCGGGCACGTCCTGGTCGACGGCGTCCTGCCGGAAGCCCCCTACCGTGAATTCGGGTTCGTCCTGGTCTGCAAGGGGGTCGTCGGGATCGTAGGCCCGGATGGGAACGTGCGCCGCATCGTCTTGCGGCACAGTGTGGATGTCGGGCACATCGTGGACGACCGTCAGGCCGGCCGGCACCGCGACGCGGATGAAGCCTTGCCCGCCACCGAGCCGGTCGCCCGCATGGATGGCGTCCGAGGCGCGCCCGTCGGCATGCACGCGCATTTCGTCGGGTATGCGCTCGGGGACTTGCGCAGACGGCTGCACGTCGCGATTGCGGCCACGCAGCACTGCGGGAGGATCGGCAGAAAAAAACGGCGGGCTGGCCGAAATGGCTGGACTTGCCGGGCCCGGCGAAATGACCGGACTTGCCGGGCTTGTCGAAATGGCCGGACTTGCCGGAATGGCAGGGCCGGCCGGACTCGACGGCGCAGCCGACAGCTCAGGCGCGCGGTTGAGCGGCGAACCGGCCTGGGATTTGGCCAGGTAGGAAGGAAGCGGCGCCGCGGCGGCTGGCGTTGCCGGAGCGGGCGGCACGACCGGCACGGCAACAGGCGCCGCTGCCGGCGCGGCCTCTGCGCCTTCCAGGCAGGCACGGCCATCGAAAACCGTGCCGCAGGAGCCGCAGCGCACCAGTCCGTTACGCACGCGCAATTGATCCGCCACGACCTTGAAGGCCGTACGGCAATTGGGACAACGGGTAGTGAGCGCCATGCGCTATTTTAATGTGAACGGTGTGAACCGCAGATTAATTCCGCTGGCCGTGCAGGCAGACCCAGCCCTCGCGCGCGCGCCAGACCGACATCGCGATCCAGGGCGCATAGGCGGCCGCCACTTCCTGGGCCTGGCGCTCCAGCACGCCCGACAGGACCAGATGGCCGCCTGGCGCCACCCGGCCGGCCAGCATCGGCGCCAGCACCTTGAGCGGGTTGGACAGGATGTTGGCCACCACGACCTGGAAGCCGCCCTCGGGCAGGCCGCCGGGCAGCATGGCCGACAGCTCGACACGGTTGGCCGCGGCGTTGTCGATGGTCGATTGCACCGCCTGCGGATCGATGTCGACGGCCAGCGTGGCGCCCGCTCCCAGCTTGCGTGCGGCGATGGCCAGGATGCCCGAGCCGCAGCCATAGTCCAGCAAGGTGGCGCCGACCGGCATGTCGGCTTCGAGCCAGGCCAGGCATAAATGCGTGGTGGGATGGCTGCCGGTGCCGAAGGCCAGTCCCGGATCGAGCTCGATGCGCACCACGCCTGGCGCCATATAGGCGGGCTCGGCATCGGGCGTGGACGCAAGGTCGGGCGGCAAGCCATCGCGCTCGGCGTCCGGATCCGCTACCTTGTGCCAGCTCGGAATGATCCAGAGTTTTCCGGAAATTTCGATGGGACCGAACTGCGACTGCGTCAGCCGCACCCAGTCGGCATCGGGCACGTCGCGCAAGAACCAATCCTGCCCCAGCGAGGCGTCCAAGCCGGAATCGGCCAGGGCGGCCTCGATCAGCTGCGCCGGATCGGCGCCGTCCGAGAGCAGGGCCACCACCCGGTTGCGGTCCCAGGCCTGCACGTCGGGCTCGCCGCCAGGCTCGCCGAACAGGGGCCGCTCGCCCGCCGTGCCTTCATCGGCATCCTCGACGGACACCGACAACGCGCCGGCTTCGAGCAGCGCGTCGGAAAATGCCTCGGCCTGGGCTTCGCGGCAGTGGAGAACGAGTTCTCGCATCCTCAGCCTCCGCGCCGCCGCACGCCGGCGTCCGGCCCCCGTGCAGGGGTCGATGCATGGGGGGGCGCAAACGAAAAAAACGGCCCCTTGGGCAATGAGCCCGAGCCCGGTGCAGTCCCCGCGGACCGCGCGGCGGCCGGCGAGCCGGCGCGGCATGCAGGCCGCAACGCGGAAGACGGGCGACGATGAGCGTGGGGAGCGTTCATTACTTGGGACGCTGTTCCAGCTTGTGCTCCAGGTAATGGATGCTGGTGCCGCCTTCCATGAAACGGGCATCCTGCATCAGATCGCGGTGCAGCGGGATGTTGGTCTGGATGCCCTCGACCACCATCTCGGACAGGGCGATGCGCATGCGCGCCATGGCCTGCTCGCGGGTCTCGCCGTAGGTGATGATCTTGGCGATCATCGAATCGTAATTGGGCGGTACGAAATAGCCGTTGAAGACGTGGGAGTCGATACGCACGCCCGGACCGCCCGCCACGTGCCAGTTGGTGATGCGCCCGGGGCTGGGCGTGAAGCGGAACGGGTCTTCCGCGTTGATGCGGCATTCGATGGCGTGGCCCTTGAGGGTGATGTCGCGCTGGCGCAGGGCGAACTTCTCGCCGGCGGCGATCAGGATCTGCTGCTGCACGATGTCCACGCCGGTGATCAGCTCGGTGACCGGGTGTTCGACCTGAACGCGCGTATTCATCTCGATGAAGTAGAACTCGCCATCCTCGTACAGGAACTCGAAGGTGCCCGCGCCGCGGTAGCCCATTTTGCGGCACGCATCGGCGCAGCGGTCGCCCACGCGCTCGATCAGGCGGCGCGCGATGCCGGGGGCCGGCGCCTCCTCGATGACCTTCTGGTGGCGCCGCTGCATGGAGCAGTCGCGTTCGCCCAGCCACACCGCGTTGCGCCCGCCGTCGGCCAGCACCTGGATCTCCACGTGGCGCGGATTTTCCAGGAATTTCTCGAGGTAGACCTCGGGGTTGTTGAAG
>DAIDKG010000277.1 GCA_027450125.1 Bordetella sp.
CCCCGCGGCCCGCATGTCCGCCATGGTCGGCTCGCTCGATGGCTGGCCGGCGTGCGTCACCCGGGACATGCGCGCCAGGACCTCCATCACGCGCGCCACCTGGCCTTCGAAGCCCGGCGCCGTCCCCGGGCGCAATTCATACGAGGCGCGCTCGCCGATCAGGGCGCGGCGCGCCTCGTTGTAGGCGTCGGACAGCAGATGCGTCAGCGGCACATCGACGAAGTCGGGATCGCCGTAATAGACCTCGCGGTCGGCGAAGGCGAGTTTCATGGCTTCGGTCAGCCGGTGCACGAACTGGGCGCTGTTGGGCCCGACGCCCTGCATGTCCATGCCCTTGAGCAGGGCCAGGGTCTGCAGGAACACAGGCCCCTGGCTCCACGCCCCGGCCTTGGCCACGGTGTAGTCGCCGTAGTCGTAGGTCGCCGGCGCCTCGTAGTGCGCCGACCAGCCCGCCATGTCGTCGGCGGTGAGCACGCCGCGGTGCGGCATGCCGCTTTCGTCCATGACCTCGGTGCGCGCAAAGCGGTCGATGGCTTCAGCCACGAAACCGCGGTAAAAGGCCTTGCGCGCCGCCTCGATCTGGCGTTCGCGGTCGCCGCCCGCGCTCTCGGCCTCGCGCAATATGCGCGTCCAGGTCTGCGCCAGCCAGGGATTGCGAAACAGCTTGCGCGCCTGCGGCGCCGAGCCGCCCGGCAGATAGACTTCGCAGGTCGTGGGCCAATGCTGCGTGAAAAAATCCTGCAGATTCGCAATCGTGGCCGCGATGCGCGGCATGAGCGCATGCCCGTGCTCGGCGTAGTGGATGGCAGGTTCCAGCACATCGCGCAGGCGCAGCGTGCCATGGTCGCGCAGCAGCAGCATCCAGGCGTCGAAGGCTCCGGGAATCACCGCCGGCAGCAGGCCGTTGCCGGGGATCAGGCCCAGGTCCAGCGCGCGATAGGCCTGCAGCGAGGCGCCGGCCGGCGACAGGCCCTGCCCGCACAGGACCTCGGTGCGCCCGGTGCGGGCCGAATGCAGCAGCACCGGCACCTCGCCGGCCGGCCCCACCAGATGCGGTTCGACCACGTGCAGCACGAAACCGGCCGCCACCGCGGCGTCGAAGGCATTGCCCCCGCGCTCGAGCATGGCCATGCCCGATGAACTGGCCAGCCAGTGCGTGGACGCGACGACGCCGAAACTGCCCGTGATCTCGGGACGCGTGGTGAACATGCCCAGGCCCGCGGTGATGTCCATGGCCGTCAGCTCCCGGAGACGGTCACGCCCTTCAGGCGGATAAGGCCGTCGGGATAAGGAACGAAGCCATGCACTTTTTTCTGCACGCCGAAGATCCAGGGCAGGTAGTAAAGGTAGATCTCGGGTCGATCCACCCGCATTTTCTCCAGCGCCTTGGCGTACAGCGCCTTGCGCTGCGCGACATCGGCCGTGAGCTCGGCGTCGGCCAGCCATCGGTCCACCTGGGGATCGCAGTACTTGCCGTCGTTCAGGCTGCCCTTGCAGCGGATGTAGGGATCGATATTGCCGCCCGGATCGACGCGGCCCGACCAGCCCGTCTGCCCGACCTCGAAATCGCCCTTGGCCAGCGCCGCCTGCAGCGCCGCGAACTCCATGGGACGCAGCGTGATGTCGAAACCGGCCTGGGCGCCCATGGCCTGAATCATTTCCATGGTCTGTTGCATGGTGGTGTTGTTGCCGTAGCTGAGCTGGAACTTCACGCGCTTGTAGCCGGCCTGCTTGAGCAGCTCGCGAGCCTTCTGCACATTGCTGCCCTTGTGATCCATGCTCTTGTCGTAGGCAAAGCTGGCCGGTGGGAAAGGCTGGTGCGCGGGCTGGAACATGCCGCCGCCCACCACCTGATCGATGGCATCGCGGTCGATGGACAGTTCCAGCGCCTGGCGCACGCGCGGGTCCTTGGCCAGGGGATTGTCGGCGCGCTTGCCGTTGCCCATGTTGATGGAAATGGCCTGAAAGCCCAGACCGGTGACCGAGACCAGCGACAGGTTGGGGTCGCTCTTGATGGCCGGGATATCGCTGGGCGCGATGCGCTCGGCGATGTCGAGTCCGCCCGAGCGCAGATTGTTCAGGCGCACGGTGGAATCGGGCATGGGCATGAATACCACCCGGTCGAAGTGATAGTCGGCCGCGTCCCAGTACCTGGGAAACTTCTCCAGCACGATGCGGTCGTTCTGCACTCGTTCCTTGAACTGGTAGGGCCCCGAGCAAACCGGCCTGGCGCCGGGATCCTTGTCGAAGCTGGCCGGCGACATCATCATGCCTGCGCGGTCGGACAGCTGAGAGAGCAGGCCGGCATCGGGATGCTTCAGATGCAGCACCACCGTCTGCGGATCCGGCGCGTCGACGCTGGCGACGCTGGAGAGCTCGCTCCTGCGGTTGCTGTCGGGCAGCGTCATGGCGCGATCGAGATTGGCCTTGACCGACGCGGCATCGATCGGCGTGCCGTCCTGGTAGACCGCACCCTGGCGCAACTTGAATGTCAGCGTCTTGCCGTCGGCGCTGGTCTGCCAGGACAGGGCCAGCTGCGGCACGAATTTCAGGTCGGGCGTGATGTCGATCAGTTTGTCGCACAGGGAGGCGAACACGATGCGTCCGACGAAGGTGCGCGACCGGACAGGGTCGAGCTGGTCGGGGTCATCCTGCAAGCCGATGCGCAGGGTGGTTTCGGCGATGGCTGCGCTGCTGCCCAGCAGGCCCACGATCACACCGGCGCAAGCCAGCGCGGTACGTATGTTCATGGCGTTTCCTCTCTTGATGAAAGATACGGGCCAGCGCGAGCCGCGGGCCCACCACCCGGCCATGCTATCACCCCGCGCCGGCGGCCGGCGATCCGCGACCACCGCTGCGGCAGCCCGCTCAGGCGCCCGCGGCGACGACCGCGCGTATGCAGTCCATCGCCACCTGCACCGCCTGCGGCCGGAAGCTTTCGCGCCGCCAGTACAGCGCCACGGCGCCGAATCCCGACAGGCGGATCGGCAGCACGCGCAGGGTGTTCATCAGCGCCAGCCGCAAGGCCGCGCGATGCGAGGCCACGCCGATCATGTCGCTGTTGTTGAGCAGGGTGAGATTGCTCGTCACCGAGTTCGTCTCGACCGCGTCGCGCGGGATCGCCTGGCCGGCATCGGCCAGCGCCTTCTCCAGCGCCGTGCGCACCGGCGTGCCCTGCGGCCAGACTATCCAGCGGTGGCCACGCAGGTCGTCCCAGTCCAGCGTCTTGCGCGACAGCAGGGGATGCCCCGGCCGCACCACCATGTGGATGGGGTCGCGATACAGCGGCTCGGTCTCGATGCCAGGATCCATGCCGTCCGGCATCGCCCGGCCCATGACCAGGTCCAGATCGCCCTGCGCCAGCTGTTCGAGCAGCCGGTCCGTCGTGCCCTCGACCAGGCCCACGTGAGCTTGCGGCATGAGCTCGAACAGGCGCAGCATGGCCAGGGGCGCCGTATCGGACGCCGCAGCGCCCGACGCGCCGATCACCACCCGGCCGGCGCTGCCCTCGCGCAAGGCCGCCATGTCGCCGCTGGCGCGCTCGAGCTGGGCATCCAGGCGGCGGGCGTGCTCGATCAGGACTTCGCCGTACTGCGTGGGGATCAGGCCGCGGGCGTGGCGCTCGAACAGCGGCAGTCCGATGTCCTGCTCCAGGTCCTTGAGCCACTTGGACAGTCCGGGCTGCGTGGTGTTGAGCATGGCCGCCGAATGGCTGATGTTGCGGGTCTGCGCCAGGCTGAGCAGCATCCTGACGTTGCGCAGGCGCAGGCGGTGAGTCCAGTCCATGGCGTCTCCGATGTATATGTTTTATGGCATGAATTAGAAGATTAATTCATTTTGAATCGTATACCTGACTGGCAATAATGGCCCCAATACAAGGAGACACGATGTCCTACGTTTTCGCCCCCCAGGCTCCCGTCGGCGTGCCCGTCGCCGGCAGCAATGACCTCTTCCCCGTGCGCCGCGTCTATTGCGTGGGCCGCAACTACGCCGCCCATGCCCGCGAAATGGGCTTCGACCCCGACCGCGAGCCGCCCTTTTTCTTCTGCAAGCCGGCCGACGCCGTCGTGCCCGTGGCCCACGGCGCAACGCTGGAGCTGCCCTATCCCAGCGAAACCAGCAATTACCACTACGAGATCGAACTGGTGGCGGCCATCGGCAAGGCCGGCGCCGACATCGCCATCGAGCAGGCCCTGGACCACGTCTGGGGCTATGCCGTGGGCCTGGACATGACGCGCCGCGACCTGCAGATGAAGATGCGCGAGGCGGGCCGTCCCTGGGAGCTGGGCAAGGCTTTCGACCTGAGCGCGCCCATTGCTCCGTTGTATCCTGCGGCTCAAGCCGGCGACATCCACAAGGCCAGCATCTGGCTGAAGGTCAACGGCGAAACCAGGCAGTCCAGCGAAATCCCCAAGCTGATCTGGTCGGTGGCCGAGACCGTGTCGTACCTGTCGAGGTTCTTCCGTCTCGAGCCGGGCGACCTGATCTACACGGGCACCCCGGAAGGCGTGGGTCCCGTCGTGGCCGGCGATCTGATGGAAGGCGGCGTGGACGGACTGGGCACCCTCAACGTTCGAGTGACCAAATAATGCAGATCTACAGCTTCTTCAACAGCTCCACGTCGTACCGCGTGCGCATCGCCCTGGGACTGAAGGGCCTGCCCTACGACTACGAGGCCGTGGACATCCGCGCCAAGCAGCATCGCGAGCCCGGCTATGTCGCGCTCAACCCCAACGCCAATGTGCCGCTGCTGCGCGACGACGGTTTCGACCTGGGCCAGTCGCTGGCCATCATCGACTACCTGGACGCCACGCACCCCGAACCGCGCCTGATTCCGGCCGACGCCAGGCTGCGCGCGCGCGTGCTGGAAGTGAGCTACGCCGTCGCCTGCGACATCCACCCGGTGAACAATCTGCGCATCCTGAAGTACCTGGTCAAAGAACTGGGCGTGAGCCCCGAACAAAAGGACGCGTGGTACGCGCACTGGATCCAGGAGGGCCTGACCGCCGTCGAGGCGCTGCTGGTGCGGCACGGCGGCACGGGCGCCTATTGCTTCGGCGACCAGCCCACCCTGGCCGACTGCTGCCTGGTGCCGCAGATGTTCAACGCGCTGCGCAACAAGTGCGACATGTCGTCCTTTCCACGCGCCATGCAGATTTACGAACACTGCCTGCAGCAGCCGGCGTTCAAGCAAGCCGCGCCCGGCGCCCAGCCCGATTTTCAGGCATGAGCGCGCCGGCCCGGCGACACGAACCGCCCGGACATTGCGGAAGATGTCGCTGCGACCGGCTGTAGCGCCCCGGCAGCCTTCATAGCCAACGGACATGCGCATTTCGACAAAATGAAAAACATTGGAGACTCGGCATGAAACAGATCGGCATTTCTGGATTATTGCGGCGCAAGTTCCTGGCGGCGGGCGTGGCCACGCTGGCGCTGGTTGCCGGCGCGGCGGGAACGGCACCCGCGGCCCGCGCAGCCGCCTGGCCCAGCCAGCCCCTGCGGCTCATCGTGCCTTTCGGCGCGGGCTCCAGCCCCGATCAGATGTCGCGCGTCATCGGCCAAGAACTGGGCAAGATCCTGGGCCAGGACGTGATCGTCGTGAACCGCCCGGGCGCCGGCGGCAACCTGGGCACCTTCGACATCGCCAACGCCAGGCCGGACGGCTACACCTTCGGCATCTCGATCACCGGCCCCCTGGTGAACAACACGCTGATCTACAAAAAGCTGCCCTACAACCCTGCCACCGACCTGGCGCCGCTGACGCTGGCCGTGCAGCAGCCCAACGTGCTGGTCGTGCCGGCCGCCTCGGGCATCACCAGCATGCAGGGCCTGCTGGACGCGCTCAGGAAAAATCCCGGCAAATACAACTTCCCCTCGCCGGGCGTGGGCACCATCTCGCAGCTGGCCGTCGAACTGATGCTGCAGCACACGCATACCCGGGCCACGCACATCGCCTACTCGTCTTCGCCCGACGCGCTGACCTCGCTGCTGGCCGGCAACACCCAGTTCGCCGCCCTGCCCCTGAGCGCGGTCATGGCCCTGGTCAAGAGCGGCAAGCTGCGGGCGCTGGCGGTCACCTTTCCCAAGCGCTCGCCCTTGTTGCCCGATGTGCCCACGCTGAGCGAATCCGGCGTTCCCGGCGTCCAGGGCTCGGCCTGGGCCGGCTTCGTGATCTCGTCCAAGGTGCCGGCCGCGATCCGCAAGAAGCTGTCCGACGCGCTGATCCAGGCCATCCACGACCCGGCGGTCAGCCAGAAGCTGACCGTGATGTACATGGACCCGGTCGGCAGCACGCCGGCGCAGTTCCGCGACTACATGCATCAGGAGCTCAACCGCTGGGGCCCCCTCATCAGGAAGCTGGGGCTCGCCGGCTCGCATTGACCGATCAGGCGCTGCAAAAAACAAGAACAGCGCCAGCCAGGAGGAAGACATGATGATCACCGAACCCGCCCGGCAGGTACCTCTGCACGGTGAGTATGACGTCGCGGTGCTCGGCGGCGGCCCCGCCGGCATCCTTGCCGCTGCCAGCGCAGCGCGCAACGGCGCGCGCGTGCTGCTGATCGAGCGCTACGGCTTTTTGGGCGGCATGGGGACGGCGGCAGGCGTGTCCAACTTCTGCGGCCTGCACGCCAATGTGCACGGGCAAATCCGCCAGGTCGTGCACGGCATGGCCGACGAACTGCTCGACCGCATGCGCGCCCTGGACGGGTTGAACGAGCCGCACCTGATCCTGGGCAAGATCCACGCACAGGCCTACGACATCTCGGCCTTCAAGTGCGCCGCCGACGCCCTGGTGCAGCATTGCGGCGTCGAGCTGCTGTTCCATGCGCTGGCCACCGGCACGGCGCGCGACGCCGACGGCCGGCTCGACGCGCTGTTGCTGGAGACCAAGTCCGGGCGCCGCGCGGTGCGCGCCCGCGCCTTCATCGACTGCTCGGGCGATGCCGACCTGGCGCACTGGGCCGGCCTGCCCTACGAGAAGGGCGACTCGGCCGGGCACATGATGTATCCCACGCTGATGTTCAAGGTCGGCAATGTCGACGGCGTGCGCGCGCAAGAGGCCTGGAAGACCATCCCAACGCTGATGGACCAGGCCCAGGCCAGCGGCGAATTCACCTTCCCGCGGCGCGGCGCCATCGTGCGGCCGCAAAAGCACGACTACGAATGGCGCGTCAACGTGACGCAGCTGGCCAACCGCGACGGCTCGGCCGCCGACGGCACCGACGCGCTCTCGCTGTCGGCGGCCGAACTGGAGGGACGCCGGCAGATCGTCGACTACCTGGCATTCCTGCGCGCCAAGGTGCCGGGTTTCGAGAAAGCCTACATCCTGGACATCGCGCCGCAGCTGGGCATCCGCGAGACCCGCCGCATCATCGGCGAATACGTGCTCACGCGCGAAGACGTGCTGGGCTGCGCGGACTTTCCCGACAGCATCGGCGTGAACGGCTGGCCGCTGGAGATCCACACCGCAGGCGATGTGCAGTGGGTCTGGCCGCCCATTCCGGAATCGCGCGGCTACAACCAGCTGCCTTTGCGCATGATCGTGCCCCGGCAGGGCCCGGGCATCCCCGACAACGTGCTGGTGGCGGGCCGCTGCGCCTCCATGACGCATGAAGGCCAATCGGCCGCGCGCGTGAGCGGCAGCTGCTTCGTCATGGGCGAAGCGGCGGGCACCGCGGCCGCCCTGGCCCTGCGCGCCGGCATTGCGCCCGCGCGCCTGGCGCCGCAAGCGCTGCAACAACAACTCGAACGCCAGGGCGTATTCCTGGGCGCTCGCGAGCAATCACCGGAGACCGCACTGCAATGAACACTCAATCGGCCATCGTCGTGGGCGGAGGCATAGGCGGCCTGGCCGCCGCGCTGGCCCTGACCCGCCAGGGCATCCGCGTACAACTGCTGGAGCAGGCCGCGCACATCGGCGAAATCGGCGCCGGCATCCAGCTCGGCCCCAATGCCTTCGCCGCGCTCGACGCGCTGGGCGTGGGCCACATCGCCCGCCAGCGCGCCGTTTTCACCGACCACATCATCATGATGGACGCGGTCGACAACAGCGAAGTCGTGCGCATCGAGACGGGCAAGGCGTTCCAGGAGCGCTTCAACGGCCCTTACGCCGTGATCCACCGCGCCGACATCCACGGCGCCATCCTGGAAGGCGTGCAGCACGACCCGCTCATCTCCTTTCACACCTCGACCCACATCACGGGCTTCACGCAAACCGACGACTACGCCGAGGTAAGCGACGACAAAGGCAAGACCTACCGCGCCGACATCGTGGTGGGCTGCGACGGCGTGAAATCGGTGGTGCGCCAGAGCCTCATCGGCGATCCGCCGCGCGTGACCGGCCACGTGGTCTACCGCGCCGTGGTCGAGCGCGAGAACATGCCCGAGGACCTGCGCATCAACGCCCCCGTGCTGTGGGCCGGTCCGCGCTGCCACCTGGTGCACTACCCGCTGCGCGGCGGCGCGCAATACAACCTGGTCGTGACCTTCCACAGCCGCGAACAGGAAGAATGGGGCGTGCGCGACGGCAGCAAGCAAGAAGTGCTGTCGTATTTCCAGGGCATCCACGCCCGCCCGCGCCAGCTGCTGGACCGCCCGACCTCATGGCGCCGCTGGGCCACGGCCGACCGCGAGCCGGTGGACCAATGGAGCTACGGCCGCGCCACCATCCTGGGCGATGCCGCCCACCCCATGTCGCAGTACATGGCCCAGGGCGCCTGCATGGCGCTGGAAGACGCCGTCACGCTGGGCCTGGCCGTGGCGCAGCACAAGGACGACCTCCCCGCCGCGTTCAAGTTGTACGAATCGCTGCGCATTCCGCGCAGCGCCCGCGTGCTCTGGTCCACGCGCGAGATGGGCCGCATCTATCACGCCCAGGGCGTGGAGCGGGCCGTGCGCAATTCGCTGTGGCAGGGCCGCTCGCAACAATCGTTCTATGACGCGCTGCAGTGGCTGTACGGCTGGAATGCCGACAACTGCATGAGCGGCATCAGGCTCTGATACGCAATCCATCCAATACCGAGGAGACAACCATGAAAAACCCCGCATTGCATCGCATCGCCGCTGCCGTCCTGCTCGCCGTGGCCGGCTGCGGTTCGGCTCTGGCGCAAACCCAGAAGCCCGTGAAAATCGGCTTCATCGACACCCTGTCCACGCCTGCCGGCTACATCGGCGAAGACCAGCGCGACGCCTTCATGCTGGCCGTCAAGGAAGGCGGCGGCAAGCTGGGCGGCGTACCCGTGGACGTGGTGGTCGAGGACGACGGCCTCAAGCCCGCTGCCGCCAAGCAGATCGCCGACCGCATGGTGCAGGACGGAATCCGCCTCTTTACCGGCGTGAACTTCTCCAACGTGATGGCTGCCGTGGGCCCGACCGTGCTCAACGCGGGCGCCTTCTACGTCGGCCTGAATGCCGGTCCCTCGAACTACGCCGGCAAGGCCTGCAACAAGAATTTCTTCTCGGCCTCTTTCCAGAACGACTCGTTCAGCGACACCGCAGGCATTGTGGCTAACGAACTAGGCATGAAACGCATGGTGGTGATGGCGCCCAACTACCAGGCCGGCCGCGACGCGGTGAACGGCTTCAAGAGCACCTACAAAGGCCAGATCGTCGACGAGATCTACACCAAGCTGGACCAGTCCGACTTTTCGGTGGAACTGGCGCGCATCCGCTCGCTCGCCCCCGACGCGATCTTCCAGTTCCAGCCCGGCGGCGCCGGCATCAACCTGGCCAAGCAGTTCGCCAACTCGGGCCTGTCCGGCAAGATCAAGATGATCACCCCCATCTACTCCATGGACGATCGCATGCTGGCCGCCAGCGGCGCGGCCGCCAAGGGCTACTACCTGAGCTCGCCCTGGAGCGCCGACCTGGACAATGCGCAGAACAAGCACTTCCTGCAGGCATTCGAGGCAGCCTACCACCGCACGCCCACGGTCTACGCCGCCCAGGCCTACGACACGGCCAACCTGATCGCCTCGGCGCTCAAGGCGGTCGGCGGCGACGTCACCGGCAAGGCCGACGCCTTCCGCGCCGCGCTGCAGAAAGCCGACTTTCCTTCCGTGCGCGGCCACTTCAAATTCGCGGCCAACCACTATCCCATCCAGGACTGGTACCTGCTGCACATCGAGGACGACAGCGCCGGCAAGCTGGTCTACAAGGACCTGAGAGTCATCGCGCGCGACCACGTCGATCCGTACGTCGGCCAGTGCAAAATGCAATAAGCCGGGACTGGAAATCGCCATGCTGATGTTCTTCGAGCAGTTGCTCAACGGGCTGCAGTACAGCGCGCTGCTGTTCCTGCTGTCGGCCGGCCTGACGCTGGTGTTCGGGATCATGAACGTCATCAACCTGACGCATGGCTCCTTCTACATGGTCGGCGCCTTCTGCGCCGCCGCCGCGGTCGCC
>DAIDKG010000278.1 GCA_027450125.1 Bordetella sp.
CTGCAGGCCCAGGCGCTGGAAGATGCGCATATAGGCCTGATACATGATGTCGTAACTGCGCTGCGCGCCTGCCTCGTCGCGGTCGAAGGAGTAGGCGTCCTTCATGGTGAACTCGCGGCCGCGCATCAGGCCGAAGCGGGGGCGGCGTTCGTCCCGGAACTTGGTCTGTATGTGATAGAAGTTCAGCGGTAGCTGGCGATAGCTGTGGATCTCGTTGCGGGCGATGTCGGTGATGACCTCTTCCGAGGTCGGCTGCAGCACGAAATCGCGATCGTGGCGGTCCTTGAAGCGCAGCAGTTCGGGGCCGTATTCGACCCAGCGTCCCGATTCCTGCCAGAGTTCGGCCGGCTGCACCATGGGCATCAGCAGTTCGATGGCGCCGGCGGCGTTCATTTCCTCGCGCACGATGTTCTCGATCTTGCGGATGACGCGCAGGCCCAGCGGCATGTAGGTATAAACCCCGCCCGCAAGCTTGCGGATCATTCCCGCCCGGGTCATCAGCTGATGGCTGGCCACCTCCGCTTCGGCGGGGGCTTCTTTAAGGGTATTCAGGTGGTATCGGGAGGCGCGCATAGGGGGGGTGAACGGGGTTGATATACGTATAAAATCAAGGGTAATTGTATTGAATTCAGTTGGGGGTGGCCCATGCTCGACCGCGAAGGCTACCGCCCCAATGTCGGAATCATTCTCGTCAACGGCAAAAACGAGGTTTTCTGGGGCAAGCGCATACGGGAACATGCCTGGCAGTTTCCGCAAGGTGGTATCAAGCATGGCGAAAGTCCCGTGCAGGCCATGTATCGCGAGCTCCACGAGGAAGTCGGCCTCAAGCCGGAGCATGTCCGCATCCTGGGGCGCACGCGCGATTGGCTGCGCTATGAGGTTCCTGATCATTTCGTCCGGCGGGAATGGCGCGGACATTACAAAGGCCAGAAGCAGATCTGGTTCCTGTTGCGCCTGGTTGGTCGCGACTGCGACGTCTGCCTGCGCGCCTCGTCGCACCCCGAGTTCGACGCCTGGCGCTGGAGTCATTATTGGGTGCCGCTCGATGCCGTCATCGAGTTCAAGCGCGACGTCTACACCCGGGCGCTGAACGAGCTGTCGGCCATCCTGTTTCGCCGCCAGCATGAAACCCGCTACCTGAGACAGCGCGTGCATGGCTCCCGCCCGGCAGAGTCCATCGATCCGTCCTCCACGTCCCTGGATGATCATGCGCATCTTGCTGGTTGAGGACGAGCAGGACATGGCCGCCTGGCTCGCGCGCGCGCTGACCCAGAGCGGTTTTCTGCCCGACCACGCACCCGACGCGCGCACGGCCGAAAGCCTGATGGCGGTCAACGAATACGACGCCGTCGTGCTCGATCTCCGATTGCCCGACAAGCACGGCATGACGCTGTTGCGCGAAATGCGCGATCGCGACGATTTCACTCCCGTCCTGGTGCTGACCGCCCAGGGTGGCCTGCAGGATCGCGTGCGCGGGCTCAATATGGGCGCGGACGACTTCCTCACCAAGCCCTTCGCCCTCGAAGAACTCGAAGCCCGAATCACGGCCCTGGTGCGTCGCAGCCGCGGCCGCCAGTCCCCCCGCCTGCAGTGCGGCTCGCTGTCCTACGACAGCGAAAACCGCGTTTTCACGCTTGACGGCGCATTGCTGTTCCTCACCCCGCGCGAGCACGCGGCGCTCGCGGCCCTGCTTGCGCGCAGCGGCTATCCGGTCGACAAGGTCCAGTTGTTCGGCGAAGTTTTCACGCATGACAGCGAAGCCAATCTGGATGCCATCGAGGTAGTGCTGCATCGTCTGCGCAAGAAGCTGGCCGGCAGCAATGTGCAGGTCGTCACGGTGCGCGGTCTGGGCTACATGCTCGAAAGCCGGGTGCGTACGCCTGCCGAGGCGTGATGGCCCTGGCCGGACGCTGGCTACGCGGGCCGCGTCCAGGTATCCGTTCGCTGCTTCTGCTGTTGCTGCTGCCGGTGGTCGCCATGGTCATGACCCTGGACAGCATCAACGACTACCGCACCCTCTCGCGCACGACCGACAAGGCCTACGACCTGGCGCTTCTGGCTTCGGCCCGTCTGCTCAGCGGCGGCCTGCTGCTTGACGGGAACGGCAGGCTTCAGGTCGAGCCATCGCTTCGCGCCAGGTTCCTTGCCCGCGAGCAGGCCCAGTTGCATCGCCATTTCCGCGTCGAGGAGATCGAACAGGGCGGTGCGGGGGCCTTGCCCATTGCCGGACGCACGCTGGCGGGCGCCGATGATCTTGCGCGTCCGCCGGTCCTGCCGGTCGGTGAAGACGGCGCGATGTTCTTCGATGCCACATATCGCGGCGCGCCGGTGCGCGCCGTCGCCGTGCTGCGCGTCATCCGGCAAGGCCAGGCCAGGCGCGAGGCGCTCGTGGTGGTGGCCGAAAACGCGGCCTGGCGTTCCGGCATCGAATCGCGGGCGCGCGGCCAGGAAGCCTGGCGCGATCTCGCCACCTTGCTGCTGGAGAGCCTGCTGCTCTGGCTGGGGGTGCACTGGGCGCTTCGTCCTTTGCGGCGGCTGAGCCAGGATGTGACCGCCCGCAGTCCCGACGACCTGGCGCGGCTCGACGAGCGCGGCGTGCCCAGCGAGGTGGCACCTCTGGTGCATGCAGTCAACCTGCACCTGGACAGGCACCGCCAAATACGCGATGAGCAGGCGCAGTTCCTGGCCGATGCGTCGCATCAGTTGCGCACGCCGCTGGCCATACTCTCCACCCAGGCGCAATACGCCTTGCGCGAGGCGGACCCTGCCCGCGCGCGCTTGGCCC
>DAIDKG010000279.1 GCA_027450125.1 Bordetella sp.
GCAGGCGCTGGACGGGGCAAGAAATCAAAGACGAAAAAAAGGCCGCATGAAGCGGCCTTTCATTCGCGGAATATCGGCTGCTTACTTGCCGCCGCGCACCATCGGAATCAGCTTGTCGACTTCCTTGAGCGCGCCTTCATAGCTGTTGCCCGCCAGCACGGGCGAGGTCAGGTACTTGCCGCCCACGGCATAGGACGGCGTGCCGTCGACGTTGTAGATCTGGGTCAGCTCGTCGGCCCGCTTCACGTCGTTCTGCACGGCGAAGGAATCGAACACGGCCACGAACTTGTCCTTGTCCAGTCCCTGCTTGACGGCCCAGTCGACCATGGGGCCCTTGGTGAACAAGGGGATGTGCTGGACGTGGATGGCATCGAACACCTTGGGGCTCAGATCCAGCCGATTCATGGCCTTGAGCGTGTAGTAAAGCTGCTGCATGGGCTTCATGCTCGCATTCCACGCCACCGGGATCTGCTTGAAAACGACATCCTTGGGCTCGGTCTTGATCCAGTCCAGCACCATGGGCTCCATGTGGAAGCAGTGCGGACAGTTATAGGCGAAGAACTCGAGCACCTCGATCTTGCCCGGGGTGTCGGAAGGCTGGGCGGGAGAAACGACCTGATAGGCCTGCTGAGCGGCCTGCGCCCGGCTGGTCGAGGCGAAGCCCAGGCCCGCGAGGGCGATCGTGGCGGCAACGAAAGAACGCCGGGTAAGGGAACTGGCCTGCATACGGGACATGATGTGGGGTCTTCCTGAAAAAGTGAGGTTGGCGAGCCCGAAGATGGGACCGGGACAGGAGCCCGGAAGTTCAATCGGCGTGGACTACTGGCGCACGACCGTCGACTGGATTTTGTTGTCGGCCAGTTTGACGCGGGCACGGTTCATGTCGTCGAGCCTGGCGTACGGGCCCACGCGCACCCGGTACCACTGCGTGCCGTTGACCTGGGCGCGCTGCACCGCGGCCTTCAGGCCCAGGAGCAGGATGCGCGCGCGCACCGACTCCGCGTCGGCCGATTGCCTGTAGGCGCCGGCCTGCAGGAAATAGGACTCGCCGGCAGCGGCCGGCGCAGGCGCGGCCTTGGGCGCCGCAGCCGGCGGCAGGGACACGATCGGCGCCGGGGCCGGCGCGGCCGGCTTGGCAGCAGGGGCAGGGGCCGGAACGGGCGCAGGCGCGGTGGACGCCGGCGCGGCCGGCGCGGAAGACGCCTTGCCGTCGGTGGGCGGCAGCGAGGCGATCAGCGCGCCCAGATCGTCCGTCTTCTTGCTCGCCGCGTCCTCCTGGTCGCTGGGGGCGGGAACAGGCGGCACCGTGACCGTTCCGCCGGCCAGGCCCTGATTGGGATTGACCCGGCTCAGGTCGGGCATATCGGCCGGCTCGTGCTGACGCGAGGCCCGGTCGACGAAAGGCATGGGCGCGCGCGTCACATAAAAGGCGACGCCCGCCGCAATGGCCAGGCCGATCAGCAGCCCGGCCAGTACGCCGTACATCGTGCTGCCGACCGAAGAGCGTGAAGCTTTGCGTTGCGAGGCCATAGTCTGATGAGAGGTTCGTTGACGGGCGGCGGCTCCGGACTACATGCTCTGCGGCGCCGATACGCCCAGCAGCGCCAGGCCATTGGCCAGCACCTGGCGCGTGGTGTCGGCCAGGCGCAGACGGGCCAGCTTCAGGGCCGTGTCCTCGACCAGGACGCGGCAGGCGGAGTACCAGGTGTGCAGATCCGCCGCGCAGTCGTTCAGCCAGAAGGCCACGTGGTGCGGCGCCAGTTCCTGCGCGGCCAGCGCCACCATGGCCGGAAATTCGGCCAGGCGCTGCATCAGGGCGAATTCGCTGGGCGCGGTAAGCAGCGCCGCGTCGGCCGCGGCGATGTCGGCGGCCGACGCGCCCGAATTGGCGATCATGGTGCAGATGCGCGCATGGGCGTACTGGATGTAGTAGACCGGGTTTTCGTTGCTCTTGGACAGAGCCAGGTCGATGTCGAACACGAACTCGGTGTCGGCGCGGCGCTGCATGAGAAAGTAGCGCACCGCGTCGCGGCCCACGTCGTCGATAAGGTCGCGCATGGTGACGTAGCTGCCCGCGCGCTTGGATATCTTGACCTCCTCGCCGTTGCGCATCACCTTGACCATCTTGTGCAGCACGTAGGCGGGGAAATCCTTGGGTATGCCTTCTTCCAGGCCCTGCAGGCCTGCGCGCACGCGCGCCACGGTGCCGTGGTGGTCGCTGCCCTGGATATTGACCGCATGGTGAAAGCCGCGCTCCCACTTGGCCTTGTGATAGGCCACGTCGGGCACGAAATAGGTGTAGCCGCCCTCGCGCTTGCGCATCACGCGGTCTTTGTCGTCGCCGGTGCCCAGCTCGGTGGTGCGCAGCCAGAGCGCGCCGTCCTGCTCGTAGGTGTG
>DAIDKG010000280.1 GCA_027450125.1 Bordetella sp.
ATCAAGACGGTCATGCGCGAGAACGCGGGCCGCATGCGGCCAGGCGATGCCTATGTGGTCAACGACCCCTACAACGGCGGCACGCACCTGCCCGACCTGACGGTGATCACCCCCGTATTCGACCGCGACGCGCGGGAGATCCTGTTCTACGTGGGCTCGCGCGGCCACCACGCGGACATCGGCGGCACCACGCCGGGCTCGATGCCGCCCGATTCGCGCACGGTGCAGGAAGAAGGGGTGCTCTTCACCAACTTCCAGCTGGTGCGTGACGGCGAGTTCCGCGAACATGCCGTGCGCGAGGTGCTGGCCTCGGGCCGATGGCCGGCCCGCAATCCCGACCAGAACATCGCCGACATGCAGGCCCAGATCGCCGCCAATGAAAAGGGCGTGCGCGAACTGCTCAGGATGTGCGATCACTTCGGCCTGGACGTCGTGCGCGCCTATATGGGGCACGTGCAGGACAACGCCGAGGAGGCCGTGCGCCGCGTGATCTCGGTGCTCAAGGACGGCAGCTACGAATATCCGCTGGACAACGGCGCGGTCATCAGGGTGGCGGTCAGGGTCGACGCGGCCGCCCGCACTGCCCAGGTAGATTTCACCGGCACCTCGATGCAGCTGGACAACAACTTCAACGCGCCCGGCTCGATCTCGGTGGCGGCGGTGCTGTACGTGTTCCGCACGCTGGTCGAGGACGACATTCCCATGAATGCGGGTTGCCTCAAACCCATCGAGATCATCGTGCCGGAAGGCTCCATGCTGCGGCCCCGTCCGCCAGCCTCGGTGGTGGCCGGCAACGTCGAGACTTCGATGTGCGTGGTCAACGCGCTCTATGGCGCACTGGGCGTGCTGGCGGCGAGCCAGGGCACCATGAACAACTTCACCTTCGGCAACGAGCGCTACCAGTACTACGAGACGATCTCGGGCGGAACGGGGGCAGGCCCGCTGCGCATCGACGCGACCGGCCCCGCGGACGACGGGTTCGACGGCACCTCGGTCGTCCAGGCGCACATGACGAACTCGCGCCTGACCGATCCCGAAGTGCTGGAATTGCGCTTTCCAGTGAGGCTGGATTCGTACGCGATACGCCCGCGCTCGGGCGGAAAGGGGCGCTACCGGGGCGGCGACGGCGGCATCCGGCGCATCCGTTTCCTGGAAGACATGACGGCGGCCATTTTGTCCAACAACCGCCGCCATGCGCCTTTCGGCCTGGCAGGCGGCTCGGCCGCCATGATGGGGCGAAATTATGTCGAGCGCGCCGACGGCTCGGTGCAGGAGCTCGGCCCGCAGGACAGCGCGCAGCTTCATCCCGGCGACGTGTTCGTGATCGAGACGCCGGGCGGCGGCGGATATGGGCAGGAGCAGCCATGAAAAAGCTGACGTTGAAGCAGACGCTGTGGGTGCCCATGCTGCTGTGCTGGCTTGCATTGCTGATCGTGACCGCGGTCAATGCCGTCGAGGCGCGCGATGCCGCGATGCAGGCGCGCCGTGCAGCCCTGGCCAATGTCGTCGACATGTCGATGTCCATCGTCGCCGACTATGCCAAGCAGGTGCAGGCGGGCAAGCTGTCGGTCGACGAGGCGCAGAAGCAGGCCATTGCCCGCGTCGACGTGCAGCGCTACGGCACGTCCGGCTATGTGTCGATCGTGCGCGACGACCAGGTGCTGATCGACAATCCGCTGAGCCCGAAGTTCAACGGCAAGGACATGAGCAAATTCCGCGATGCCAAGGGCGGGGCGCTTTACCGGGAAATCGTCGATGCGGGCAATTCGGCGGTCGGCTCAGGCTTCATCCATTATTGGTGGCCCAAGCCCGGCGCGACCGTACCGAGCGAAAAAATCAGCTACGTCAAGCACTTCGCGCCCTGGCATTGGAATCTCATCGCCGGCGACTACATGGACGACATTCAGGCTCAGTTCTATGCCACGCTCGAGCGCTCGGCGGGGCTGCTCGTGCTGCTGGGCGGGCTGGCGTCGCTGGTCGCATCGCGGGTCGGGCGCAATGTCCTGCGTTCGATCGGCGGAGAGCCGTCGGCCGCGACCGCTGTCGCCAGACAGATCGCGCAAGGCGATCTCACGACCCGCATCGCGCTGCGCACCGGCGATAAGTCCAGCCTGATGTATGCGCTGCGCGAGATGCGCGATCAGCTCGCTATCGCGATCGGGCACATCACGCACTCGACGCAGGCGATCATGGTCGCTTCCAAGGAGATCGCGGCCGGCAATCTCGACCTGTCGAGCCGCACCGAGGAACAGGCAGCGGCATTGCAGCACACCGCCGCCAGCCTGGACACGCTGACGCAGATCGTGGCGCAGAACGCGCAGAGCGCCATCAAGGCGTCGGAACTGGCGACCAACGCGTCGGACACCGCGGCGCACAGCGGCCAGGTCGTCAACGACGTGGCCGGCAAGATGGCCGAGATCTCCGACAGCTCGAACAAGATGGGCGAGATCATCAACACCATCGAGGGTATTGCGTTTCAGACCAACATTCTGGCGTTGAACGCCGCGGTCGAAGCAGCACGCGCCGGAGAGCAGGGGCGCGGATTCGCAGTGGTCGCGGGCGAGGTACGCCAGCTCGCGCAGCGCTGCGCCGGCGCGGCCAAGGAGATCAAGACCTTGATCGAGCAATCGATCGCACATATCGTCGCGGGCTCCAGCCTCACGGACAAGGCCGACGAAACCATGACCGGGGCCGTCGCCGAGGTGCGGCGCGTGACCGCGATCATGAGCGAAATCTCGGAGGCGTCGATGCAGCAAAGCACCGGCATCGGCGAGGTCAACCAGGCAATACGCCAGATGGACGACGTCACGCAGCACAACGCCGCGCTGGTGGAGCAAGTGGCCGCGTCGTCCAGCTCGCTCGACGAGCAGGCGCAAATGCTGCGCCAGGCTGTCGCCGCGTTCAAGGTCGAGATGCCCGTCGCGCAGTGGGTTGCCGCTGACGCGCCTGCGAGGGTCAGCCCTTGACCCGCACGATCTTCTGCACCTGAGGCACGTGCCGCACCGCCCGGATCACCTGCGCCAGGTGCTTGCGGCTGTCCACCTGGATTGTCAGGTGCAGGAGCACGGTGGAAACGGCGTCGTCGTGCATGGTGACATGGCTGATGTTGGAATCGGCTGCGGAGACTTCCGCCGCGATCCGCCCCAGCACGCCGCGCTCGTTGCGCGTGACGATGTCCAGCCGGGTCGAGAAATGCTTGCTGGCCTGGCTGTCCCAGGCCACGGGCACCCAGCGTTCGGGTTCGCGCGCCTGGGCGCGCTGCGCGACGGGGCAGTCCGCGGTGTGCACCACCAGGCCTTGGCCCAGCCGCACGCCAGCGATGATCGCATCGCCGGGGAGAGGGCCGCAACACGGTGCCAGTTGCACCGCCTGGCCTTCGTTGCCCTGGATCAGGATGGGCGCCGCGCGAGCCGCGGTCATTTCGTCCATGGCCGCGGCGGTGGTGGCCATGAGGGCGTTCTCGGGCGCAAAGCGGCGCGCCACCACGGCCGCCAGGCGCTTGCCCAGCCCGATATCGGCGAGTATCTCGTCGCGCGAGCTCGCCCCCGTGCTGCGGGCCAGCTTGTCCCATTGCGGATCGTCGGCTGGCGGCAGGGCCAGGTGCAGCTCCTGCAGCGCCTGCGTCAGCAGCCGCTCGCCGAATCCCACCGATTCTTCGTATTTGACCGTGCGCAGATAATGCCGGATTTCCGAGCGGGCGCGTCCGGTGCGCACATAGTTGAGCCACTGGGCGTTTGGACGCGAGGCAGGCGAAGTGATGATCTCGATGGTGTCGCCGCTGCTCAGCTCGGTGCGCAGCGGCGCGAATTCGCCGTTGATCTTGGCCGCCACGGCCTGGTTGCCCACGTCGGTATGGATGGCATAGGCCAGGTCCACCGGCGTGGCCCCGCGCGGCAGCGAGATGATCTTGCCGCGCGGCGTGAAGACGTACACCGCGTCGGGGAACAGGTCGACCTTGACATGATCGAGGAACTCGCCCGAGTCGCCCGTCTGGCTCTGGATGTCGAGCAGCGACTGCAGCCACTGGTGCGTGCGCTTCTGCAGATCGTTGAGCGTGGTGTCGCTCTCCTTGTACAGCCAGTGCGAGGCCACGCCTTCTTCGGCCACATGGTGCATGTCGCGGGTGCGAAACTGGAACTCGACGGGCGTGCCGTAGGGGCCGACCAGCGTGGTATGCAGCGACTGGTAGCCGTTGAGCTTGGGGATGGCGATGTAGTCCTTGAATTTCCCGGGCACCGGGCGATAGAGCTGGTGCAGCGTGCCCAGCGCCAGGTAGCACTCGGGCAGGGTGTGGACGATCACGCGAAAGCCGTAGATGTCCAGGACTTCGGAGAACGACTTCTTCTGCTCGAGCATCTTGCGGTAGATGCCGTAGAGTGTTTTTTCACGGCCGCTGACCTCGGCTTCGATGCCGGCTGCGGGCAGGGCCGCGCGCACGGCGTCTTCGATCTTGCCGATGACCTCGCGGCGGTTGCCGCGCGCGGCCAGCACGGCGCGATGCAGGACCTGGTAGCGGTTGGGGTACATTGCCGCAAAGCACAGGTTCTGGAATTCGCGGTAGATGACGTTAAGCCCCAGGCGGTGGGCGATGGGGGCATAGATCTCGAGCGTTTCCCGGGCCACGCGGCGGCGCTTGTCGGCGCTGACCACATCCAGCGTGCGCATATTGTGCAGGCGGTCGGCCAGCTTGATGAGAATGACGCGCACGTCGCGCGCCATGGCCAGCAGCATCTTGCGAAAACTCTCGGCCTGCTGCTGCGCCTTGGAGGCAAAATCCAGGCGCTCGAGTTTGGTCAGACCGTCTACCAGCTCGGCCACTTCGGGGCCGAACTTCTCGACCAGTTCCTGCTTGCTGACCTCCTGGTCTTCTATGACATCGTGCAGCAGGGCCGCCGCCAGCGCGTTGGCATCGAGTTTCCAGCCGGCGCAGATTTCCGTGACGGCGATCGGATGGGAGATATAGGGTTCGCCGCTGGCGCGCAATTGCCCCAGGTGAGCCGAGTCGGCAAAGCGATAGGCTTCGCGGACTTTCTCGACATCGGACGGGGAGAGGTAGCTGCCGATGAGTTCGGTCAGCGGCGCCAGGGAGGCAATGGGAGGGAGCGCGGGCGTGGCCGGATCAGTCGGCGCGTGGGATTTTCCGCTACCCGAACGCAGGCCCAGCCTGGACCCTGCGCGCAGCGCAGCCAGCAACCCCGACGATGCGTGCTTGAGCCCGGGAAATGCCATGCCGCGCCTCCCGGTGATGGATCAGGTCGGGACTTTGCGCAGCATTTCCACGCCGGTTTGGCCGGCGGCGATTTCGCGCAAGGCCGTGACGGTGGGCTTGTCTTTGCTGTCGATGCGCGCAGCATGGCCCTGGGCCAGCTCGCGGGCGCGATAGGTCGCGGCCAGCGTGAGCTTGAAGCGGTTGGGGATCTGGTTCAGACAGTCTTCGACGGTGATGCGGGCCATGGAAATACCTGAATGGTGAAATGCGAATTATGGGAAGCGCGCCAAGCCGGGGTACCGGCAAAGCCATGCAAACATGGGCCGATCAATGATCCGCCGGAATGCCCAGTTGCGCGAACAGCGAAGCATGGCGTACGGCCTGCGACGCAAAGCGCAGCCGCGCGGCGCTGATGATTTGTATCAGTTCCGCAAGGGCTACGCTAAATTCTTGATTAATAATAACATATTCGCATTCTGGCGCATGGGCGATTTCACTGCCGGCCGCCAGCAGGCGGCGCGAGATCACATCGTCTGAATCCTGCCCGCGCGCGCGCAGGCGCTTGGCCAGTTCGTGGATGGACGGGGGCAGGATGAAGATGCCTATGGCCTTGGGAAAGCGCTGCCTGATCTGGCGGGCGCCCTGCCAGTCGATTTCCAGCAGCACGTCGCGGCCGGCGCGGGTGGTCTCGTCGATGCGATCGCGCGGCGTGCCGTAGTAGTTGCCGTGCACCTCGGCCCATTCCAGCAGCGCATCGGCGCTGCGCATGGCCAGGAAGTCCTCGACGGTGGTGAACCGGTACTCGCGGCCGTCCTGCTCGCCCGGGCGCGGCGCGCGCGTCGTGCACGAGACCGACAGTTCGATGGAGGAATCTTGATCGAGCAGCGCGCGCACCAGGCTGGACTTGCCTGCGCCGCTGGGGGCGATCACCATGAAGACGTTTCCGGGAGTATTGAGCATGGCGCGCGGGGGGGCTGGAATGCATGAAAGTATAGCCCGCCGCATGCCGCGGCCGGATGCCCATGCACGCCTGCGGCTCTGCTAGGATGCGCGACATCCGTTCATAGCGACGACAGACATCAGGAGCGACTCGATGGATACGACTTCTTCCGAAACGACCGGCGGCAAGGTTGCCCTGGTGACCGGCGCCGGCACCGGAATAGGCCGCGCCGTGGCGCTGGAGCTGCTGGCGCGCGGCTATCAGGTCGTGCTGGCCGGCAGGCGCGGCGAACTGCTGGAACAGACCAGGGCCGCGGCCGGCGCGGCATCGAGCCGGGCGCTGGCGGTTCCGACCGATGTGTCCAGCGAGGATTCGGTCGGCGCGCTGTTCGAGCGCCTGCGCGTCACCTACGGCCGCATCGATGTGCTGTTCAACAATGCAGGCCGGGGCGCGCCGCCGGTGCCCATCGATGAACTGCCGGTCTCGGTGTGGCGCGAGGTGGTGGACGTCAACCTCACGGGCATGTTCCTCTGCGCCCAGGGCGCCATAAGGCTCATGAAGCGCCAGAACCCGAGGGGCGGACGCATCATCAACAACGGTTCGATTTCGGCCTACTCGCCGCGGCCGATGTCGATCGCCTACACCGCCACCAAGCACGCCGTGACGGGCCTGACCAAGACCATTTCGCTCGATTGCCGCCAGGACAATATCGCCTGCGGCCAGATCGACATCGGCAACGCCGCCACCGACATGACCGCGCGCATGGCGACCGGCGTGCTGCAGGCGGATGGCAGCACCCGGGCGGAACCGCGCATGGACGTCGGGCATGTGGCGCGCGCCGTGGCAAATATGGCCGAATTGCCGCTGGACACCAATGTTCAGTTCATGACCATCATGGCAACCGCCATGCCTTTTGTGGGCCGGGGCTGATCCATCGGGGCACAAAGCGAAACGGCCATTCATATCGAATGGCCGTTTTTTTACATCGGGCCCGTCCGGGCCGCGGTCAAGGCTTTCCGGGATCGACAGCGGGCGCGGGAATATTGGCCGTATCGTCCGCGGCGCCGGAGACGAAGGCCTGCGACGCGGGCTCGGATGCCTGGGCCACGACCTTGGAGGTCAGGTAACGCACCGCACCGGCATAATGCTTGGCCCAGTAAGACGCATCGAGGTTGTCGATGCGCACGCGCTCGCCGCGCACCGGGGCGTGGACGAACTGGTTGTCCCCGATATAGATGCCCACGTGCGAAATGACGTTGGAGACGATCGTGCGCAGGCTCTTGTGGTGGTTGTGCCAGACGACGTGCCGGGTCTGGACGGTGCCCTTGAAAAATACCAGGTCGCCGGGCAGGAGCTGCTGGCGCGCCACGGACTTGCCGGTGGCGTGCTGCTCGCGCGCCGTGCGGGGCAGGGTCATGCCCGCCGTTTCCTGGAATACGAAGCGCACCAGGCCGCTGCAGTCGAAGCCTTCCCGGGGGTCGTCGCCGCCCCAGTGATAAAGCGTGCCGATGGCGTTCAGGCCCGTTTCGACCACGCGGTCGCGCAGGCTGAGGGCGATGTTGGTGTTGCCGGCCGGATCGTTCGCAGTGCTCAGGCCCTTCAGGGTGGGCAGAGCTTCGGTTTCGACGGCCGCGTGGGCGGGGGAGCAGAGCAGGCTGGTCGCCAACGCGGTGGCGGCCAGCAGGGATATGTAAAGCTTTTGCGTCGGCGGCGAGGTCATATGGCGTCGGTAAATGAGGCGTTGATGACGGAAAAACTGCCGTAAAACGGCAAAAATAACGGCAGAATGCTAACCTTCAGGCCAGCAAGGAACTGCCGGAAAAATAGGGTTTCAGCGCATGTTCGATGACCCGGAAGGGCGAATTTCATCACTGCGCTGCGGTCGGAGTATACCGGAGAAATATGACACATGATACCAGTTTGTCTTGGTTGGTAACATTTATGTTAAGTCATTGAAATAGAGAGAATTCATGCCCAAGAATGCCGTAGCCGGGGTCGTCGCCCGGCCCGAGTTCCGTCCCTTCGAGCCGTTTCAGGACGCTGCCCGCGCGGTGGACAGGCTGATTGAAATCTACGATCGGAACACGACCTTCCTGCGCAAGGCTTTCCAGAAAGCGCTGGACAGCGGCGAACAGGCGGGCCGCACGCGCGCCTGCTATCCGGCCGTGCGGATCACCGTGCCCAGCCATCACATCCTGGACAGCCGGATGTCGTACGGCCACGTGGCCGAGCCTGGCCGCTACCAGACCACCATCACCCGGCCCCGGCTGTTTCGCCACTACTTGCAGCAGCAGATTTCCCTACTGCTGCAAAACCATGGCGGCGCCGTGGAAATAGGCGAGTCGGATCTGCCCATTCCGCTGCATTTCGCTTTCTTCGACGGCGCCAATGTGGAGGGCGAACGCATCGAGAACCTCAAGCGGCCGCTGCGCGACCTGTTCGATGCGCCCGACCTGGGCGTCACCGACGATGCCATCGTCAACGGCACCTGGCGCAATACCACCGGCGGGCCGCTGCCTCTGGCGCCTTTCACCGCGCCGCGGGTGGACTATTCGCTCCTGCGCCTGCAGCACTACACGGCGACGGATCCTTCGCATTTCCAGAATTTCGTGCTGTTCACCAACTACCAGTTCTACGTCGACGAATTCCTGGCCTGGGCGCGCGGCCTGATGGCGAGCGGGGAGGGCGAGTACGAGCAACTGGTGGAGCCGGGCAACCGCGTCACGGCGCTGGGCGGGCAGGCGGAGGGCGAGGCGGCGCAGCGCATGCCGCAGATGCCGGCCTATCACCTGGTGCGCAAGGGGCACACAGGCATCACCCTGGTCAATATCGGCGTGGGACCTTCCAACGCCAAGACCATCACCGACCATATCGCGGTGCTGCGCCCGCATGCCTGGCTGATGCTGGGCCATTGCGCCGGCTTGCGCGATACGCAGCGGCTGGGCGACTACGTGCTGGCACACGGCTACGTGCGCGAGGACCATGTACTCGACGCCGACCTGCCCACCTGGGTGCCGGTGCCGCCACTGGCCGAGGTGCAGGTGGCCCTGGAGCAGGCCGTGGCCGAAGTGGCGGGCCTGTCGGGCTGGGAGCTCAAGCACATCGTGC
>DAIDKG010000281.1 GCA_027450125.1 Bordetella sp.
CCGGCGGGCTTCGCGCCGCGCATGCGCCAATTCACGGTGGCCGGCGTCTTCTCGTCGGGCAATTACGAATACGATTCGTCGCTCGCGTTCATCGACACCGAAGACGCGGCAAAGATGTTCCGCGACAGCGGCACGGCAGGCGTGCGCCTGCGGGTGGCCGACATGCAGCGCGCTCCGCAGGTTGCCGCCGAATTGTCGAGCACGCTGCCGCCCTATGTCATCGCCAGCGACTGGACGCGCAACAATCGCACCTGGTTCGCCGCGGTGCAGACCGAAAAGCGCATGATGTTCCTGATCCTGGCGCTGATCGTGGCGGTGGCCGCCTTCAATCTGCTCTCGTCCCTGGTCATGGCCGTCAAGGACAAGCAGTCCGACATCGCCATCCTGCGCACGCTGGGCGCAGGCCCGCGCGAGATCGCGCGGATCTTTCTGGTGCAGGGCAGCCTGATCGGTGTGGCCGGCACGCTTGGGGGCGTGCTGTTCGGCATGCTCATAGCCTACAACATCGAAACCATCGTGCCGTTCATCGAGCATCTTTTCGGCGTGCATTTTCTCGCGCCCCAGGTGTATTTCATCAGCGAACTGCCCTCCGATCCGCAGGTTTCGGACATCGTCACCATAGGCGTGACGTCGCTGGTGCTTTCGCTCCTGGCCACCCTCTATCCCAGCTGGCGCGCTTCGCGCCTGCAGCCGGCCCAGGTGCTGCGCCATGACTGAAGCTTCCCGCGGCACGACGCCCGCCTTGAGCGCCGAGCACCTGAGCAAGTTCTACGACGAGGGACCGCAGCGCATCGATGTGCTGACCGACGTGTCTCTGACGGTGGCGCGCGGCGAAATGGTGTCCATCATCGGCGCCTCGGGCTCGGGCAAGAGCACGCTGCTGCACATCCTGGGTCTTCTGGACGTGCCCGACCATGGCAGCGTGACCGTCGATGGCACGGCCGCTTCCGGGCTGGGCGAGTCCGCCAAGAGCGCCCTGCGCAACCGCAGCCTGGGCTTTGTCTACCAGTTCCATCACCTGCTGGCGGAGTTCTCCGCGCTGGACAATGTGGCCATGCCCCTGATCGTGCGGCGGCGCAGCCGCGAAGATGCGCGTGCCGCGGCGCTGGCCGTGCTGGAGCAGGTCGGCCTGGCAGCGCGCGCGGAGCACTTTCCCGGACAGCTTTCCGGCGGCGAACGCCAGCGCGTCGCGCTGGCGCGCGCGCTGGTCACGCGGCCGGCGTGCGTGCTCGCCGACGAACCCACGGGCAACCTGGACAGACACACGGCGCACGATATCTATGAACTGCTGTCGCGCGTGAACCGGGAGTCGGGCACGGCTTTCGTCATCGTCACGCACGACCAGGAACTGGCTGCCCGAGCCGATCGCGTGCTGCACATGGAGCGCGGCCGGCTCGTTGCCGACTGAGCGCGCGGCGCCAAGGTTACGGCGTAGGCCGATGCCATGCTGATCGACACGCACTGCCATCTGGATGCCGCCGAATTTGATGCGGATCGCGAGGCCGTCATCCGGTCCGCCCGCGACGCGGGCGTGCAGGGCATCGTCATTCCGGCGGTGGAGCGGGCCAATTTTTCGGCGGTACGCGATCTGGCGCATGCCTTTCCCGGCGGTGCCTATGCGCTGGGCATCCATCCCATGTATGTGCACCGGGCCGAGACGGGCGATCTGAACCTGCTGCGCGCCCTGGCGCGCGAGTCCCTGGACGATCCGCGTTTCGTGGCCATCGGCGAGATCGGCCTGGATTTTTTCGTGCCCGAGATCTCGCAGGGACAGGAACGCGAGCGGCAGGAGCACTTTTATGCCGCCCAGCTGGATATCGCAGCCGAATTCGGCTTGCCGGTATTGCTGCATGTGCGGCGTTCACAGGATGTGCTGCTCAAGTACCTGCGCCGAAAACCGGGCGTGCCGGGCGGTATCGCCCATGCTTTCAACGGCAGCGCGCAACAGGCGCAGGCATTCGTCGAGCGCGGTTTCGCGCTGGGTATGGGTGGGGCCATGACCTATGCACGGGCCTTGCAGATACGGCGTCATGCGGTGGACGTCGGCCTGCAGGCGCTGGTGCTGGAAACCGACGCGCCGGACATTCCCCCGGCCTGGCTGCACGGTCCGGCGCGCCGCAACGCGCCGCATGAGCTGGCGCGGATCGCAGATGTGCTGGCCGAATTGCGCGGCGTGCGGCGCGAAGATATCGCCCGCGCCACGACCGGGACGGCGCGGCGCGTGCTGCCACGCCTGCGGGTTCCGGAACCGGCCGGGTACTGACAGGCGCTGGGCTGCGGACGCAACGCCATCGAGGCAGCGCCTCCTGTTTTGCAGGTCGAGCAGGGATGTCCGGCATGCCCTGCATGACAAAAGCGCCTCGCCCTGGCTTGGCGAACGGCTTGCTCGATGGCTAGGCTGGAACCTTTGCGGAGGTTTCCATTTCTGGCCGTGTCTTTCTTCTTTCGTTCATCGCCGGCGCCGGGCTGCCTCACCTGCTGGCTGTATTGCCTGGCGGGGCTGGCATTGCTGCGCTGGCGTGCGCGTCGCTGACTTCTCTGGCCGCATTGACCGCTCTGCAACGCATGCCGCGGGCCCGACCGATGCGGCTTGCCTGCGTGCTGCTGGCGGGTCTGCTGGCCGGTTCATTCAACACCTGCCTGCAAGGCCGCCTGCGTCTTGCCGATGTTCTGGCCGATACGTATCACGACCAGATAGCGCGCCTGCAGGTGCGCGTGCTGACGCTGCCTCAGGACGATGGCGGCGGTCGCCGATTCGCGGCAGAGGTCGTCCAGGCCCGGCCGCCGGGCATACCCCGGGTCATCCGGGTCACCTGGCACGCGCGTCCCGGCGCCGCCGGCGCGCTGCCCCAGGTCTTGCCCGGCAGCGTCTGGCGCATGGCCTTGGTCCTGCGCCGCCCTTACGGTCCGTCCAATCCGTACGCGGCAGATATGGAATTGCGCAGTTTCGCTGCGGGCATCAGGGCAGAGGGCACGGTGCGCGGCAATCCGCGCAAGGTCGCCGACGCGCCCTGGGCCACAGCGGCCGTGGGGATCGAAACCCTGCGCTACCGTATCCGCGCGGGCATGCGCGCCGCGCTGGACGGCATGCGCTACGGGCCGGTTCTGATCGCCCTGGCCATCGGCGACCAGGCAGGCATTGCGCGGGAGGATTGGCAGGTCTTCAACCGCAGCGGCATCTCGCACCTGGTCGCGATAAGCGGGGCCCACATCACGCTGGTAGCGGCCATGGGTGGGCTGCTCGCGTCCTTTCTGTGGCGGCGCGGTCGCTGGCGGGGCTTAGGGCTGGCGGAATATCTGCCCGCGCAATTGGCGGCATGTCTGGCCGCTCTGTGCGTGGCATTGGGATATTGCCTTCTGGCCGGTTGGGGTGTGCCCGCGCGCCGCACCTTCTTCATGCTGGCCTGCCTGGCGGCAGCAGGGCTGTCGCGTTTGCCGCTGAGCGCTTCGCGCCTGCTGCTGCTTGCCGGCGCCTGTGTCGTGGCGCTCGATCCCTGGGCCATGCTGTCGGCGGGGTTCTGGCTGTCGTTCGGCGCGGTGGCGATCTTGATGCGCATCGCGGTCACGCACGCAGAACCCGCCTCGACCTGGCGCGAACGCGTGCAGCGCATGCTTGCCGGTTTCTGCAGGACGCAGGGCGCGATCACGCTGGGACTTGCTCCTTTGCTCGCATTTCTGGTGCACCAGGTATCGTTGGGGTCGCCGCTGGCCAATGCCATCGCCGTCCCGATCGTGGGAACGCTGGTGACCCCCTTGGCCTTGCTCTGTGGCGCGCTGTCGGTGATGCCGGGAGGACTGGGCCTCGCATGGGCCGCCGGTTGGCTCGGGCACGGCCTGTTCGCCGCAGTCATGCTGCCCGTTGCATGGATAGGCCGCGGCGCATGGGCTGCGGCCTACGTGGCAGCCGCGCCCTGGCCATGGTTATTGCCTGCTTTTCTGGGAGTGGCCGTTGCCCTGCAACGCCGCGGCGGGCGCTGGCGCTTGATGGGCTGGCTGGGCATGCTGCCGCTGCTGCTGTGGC
>DAIDKG010000282.1 GCA_027450125.1 Bordetella sp.
TAAAGAATTCGGCAAAGTCGGTAATTTTAGCGGGCTTTCCCTTATGGCGCAAGGGTTTGCCCACCAGCCCAGGTCAGGCAGGCCTTGGGGGCAATCCTATCCGCGTCCGATCGCGTATGACCTGGCACGCGCCCGCGCCAGATCGATCGAGGTGAACCAGGGGGTGATCCGGCGGACCTGGATGGGCATGTCGGCCTGCAGGGCGCGCAGCGCGGCATCCGTATCGTCGAGCGGATAGCGGCCGCTGGCGAGCAGGCCGCCCGCAGCGATCGAGATGCGCAGCGCGCCTTTGCGGTAGGGTCGCAGGGCTTGAATCACCTCGAGCAGCGGCCGTTCCTTGACATCGACCCAGCCGGTTTCCCAGGCGGCGTCGGCGAGCAGGTCGGCGCGCGCAGTGCCCACCAGGACATTATCGAAGCGTGCGCCGCTGCCGGCGGCAAGCATGGCCCGGGTTCCTGCCGACGTTGTGATTTCGGCGGCGTTGTCGCGGGCGACGACCAGCGTGCGGCGCATTTGCTGGCGAACCATGATGCGGGGTCCGACGGGACGGACGGTGCCTTCGGTCGTTCGTATCAAGAAAGCGCGCTTTGCGTCGGGGTGGGCGGTGAGCGATACGGCGCCTTCATACAGATGCAAGGTGCGCTCTTTGTCCGTATAGGACAGATCGGCGCAGGAGCGGGCGTTCAGCAACAGCTGGCTGCCATCGGGCAGCCGGTACAGGCGGCGTTCCCCCGTCCCCGTGGCGAAATCGTCCGGCAGGCCGGCCAGCGGGTAGTAGACGTCGGCTATCCCCGCGCTGGCTGCGGCGCCGCCAAGCGCAAGCAGGCCGCCAAGAAAAAAATGGCGCCGGCCCGGCCGCGGGCCGTTGTCGCGGCGGGGCAGTTCGGTACGGCTGAAACGCGACGGCATCGGCTAATTCAAAACTTGAGCGGAAAGGATGGCCTGAAGAAATTCATCGTTACATTTTGTGGGGGGCGAGTCAATGCACGATCTGATGCCTGATACCTGTACGGAAAAGGTTGTAAGCCCTTGTCAGTCCAGGAGAAAAGCTTTTCAGTTTCATGAAGCGCCGTGATCCGGCCAAATAAATTCCGCTGCGGATTTTTGGCGTAACGGCGCAGGCGAGGGGAAGATCCAGAATCGACTTTAAAATTTAAAGTAAAAATATGTATTTTTCAACAAAAATTGTCACTTGTCGGACTGGATGTAAGCAAGCGCTGCGGCCCCGTCCGTAACGGAGCCTCGCAAGGTGACAAGGAGGGTCAACGCCCGGGGGAGCTGGGGCGGCCGAAATCCGACGGCCGGAAGCCGGCGGCGAACAGCATGGCGAAATAGACGATGGCGGCGGCCGCCATGATGGCGGCCAGCCATAGCACGCGCTGGCCGGGGTGGGCTTGCAGGGCGATCCAGTTCACCCGGCTGTCGGCATAGGCGAGCAGGGCGCCCATGCCAGCGAGCGCGGGCAGGATGCGCAGGAGGAATCGGGTCCAGCCTGGTGCGGGCCGGTAGATTCCGCGGCGGCGCAGGACGACGAGCAGGGTGGCGGAATTGACGCAGGCACCCAATCCGATCGACAGCGCCAATCCCGCGTGGGCCAGGAACGGCACGAATATCAGGTTGAACACCTGCGTCAGCACCAGCACGGCGACACCGATCTTGACCGGCGTGCGGATGTCCTGCCGGGCGTAGAAGCCGGGAGCCAGGATTTTCACGGAGAGCAGGCCGATCAAGCCGACCGAATAGGCTATGACGGCCAGGCGCGTCTGCTGCACGTCCGATGCGTGGAATGCGCCGTAGTTGAACAGCGTGGCCACCAGGCCGTCCGACAGCAGCGCCATGCCGAACACGGCGGGCAAGCCCAGCAGCAACGTCAGGCGCAGCCCGGCATCGATCAGGTGGCTATAGGTGTCATGATCCTTTTTCGCGTGGGCGGCAGACAGGCTGGGCAATAGCACCGTGCCCAGCGCCACGCCCAGGATCGCCGTGGGGAATTCCATGAGCCGATCGGCGAAGGACAGCCAGGTCACACTGCCGGGCCGGAGCCAGGTGGCGATATTGGTGTTGATCAGGAGCGAGACCTGCGCGACGGATACGCCCAGGGTGGCCGGCCCCATCTGCCGGATGATGCGCTTGACGGTCGGATCGCGCCAGGCATCGATCAAGCGGGTTCCGAGCAGGCGAGGCGCCAGGCCGATGAGCGCCAGTTCGCTCCACTGCACGGCAAGCTGCAGCACGCCGCCTATCATCACGCCGATGGCCAGGCCGAAAATCGGCAGGCCCATATGCGGCGAAATCCACAGGCAGGCGGCGATCATGCACAGGTTGAGCAGGACCGGTGTGAAGGCCGGGATGGCAAAGCGGCGCCAGGTATTGAGCACGCCAGTGGCGAAGGCCGCCAGCGACATGAACAGGATGTAGGGGAACATGAAGCGCGTCATGCCCACCGCAACAGCGAATTCTTCGTCGCGGCCGTGGTCGCGCAGGCCGCTGGCGATCAGTGTCACGACCCAGGGCGTTGCAACGACGCCGATCAGCACCAGCAGCGCCAGCACGGCGGTCAGCAGCAGCGCCACGCGGTCGAGCAGGGGGCGGATGCCCGCATCGCCGTGCTGCTGCCGGGCCGCGCCGAGGATGGGCACGAAGGCTTGCGAGAACGCGCCTTCGGCAAAGAGCCGCCTCAGCAAGTTGGGAATGCGAAAAGCAATCCAGAAGGCGTCGGTGAGAGGACTGGCGCCGAAAGTGCGGGCGATGAGCGTGTCGCGGGCCAGGCCGCTGATGCGCGAAATCAGGGTGAGGCCGCTGATGACGGCGGCCGACTTGAACAAGGCCAAGGAGGATCCCGCTTACTTCGGCGCCATGCGGATTGCGCCGTCCAGGCGGATCACTTCGCCGTTGAGCATGTCGTTGGTGATGATGCTGTAGACCAGCTTGGCGTAGTCTTCGGGGCGGCCCAGGCGCGAGGGAAAGGGGATGGCGGCGGCCAGCGAGTCCTGCACTTCCTGGGGCATGCCGAATATCATGGGCGTGCCGAAGATGCCGGGCGCGATGGTCATGCAGCGGATGCCCGTGCGGGCCAGATCGCGCGCGATGGGCAGCGTCATGCCGACCACGCCGGCCTTGGAGGCTGCATAGGCGGCCTGGCCGATCTGTCCGTCGAAGGCCGCGACCGAGGCCGTGTTGATGAGCACGCCGCGCTCGCCGGTCGGCTCGGGGGCATTGGCGCCCATGGCCTCGGCGGCCAGGCGCATCATGTTGAAGCTGCCGATCAGGTTGATGGCGACAACTTTCTGGAAGAGGGCGAGCGAGTGCGCGCCATCCTTGCCGACGATCCTGGATGCCGGCGCCACGCCGGCACAGTTGACCAGGCCGAAAAGCGGGCCCAGCGACCTGGCCTTGGCGACCACGGCTTGCCCGTCGGCCTCCTGGGTGACGTCGCAATGCACGTAGTGCTGGCCCAGTTCCTGGGCCAGGGCCTGGCCCGGCTCGTCCTGCAGGTCGGCGATGACGACCTTGGCGCCGTTGGCCGTGAGCATGCGCACGGTGCCGGCACCCAGGCCGGATGCGCCGCCGGTGACGATGAATACTTTGTTCGCGATTTCCATGTGAGCTGCCTTGCGTGATTCCGGGAGGGGGATGCCAGGGGCGGCGCGCGGGCGCCGTTCAGCCCTGCAGCGCGCCTAGCAGGCGCTGGGTGATTTCGTCCACGCTGCCTACGCCGGAGATCTTGCGGTACTTGGGCGCGGCGGCCGGTTCGCGGGCCGACCAGCCCGCGTAGTAGTCGACCAGCGGACGAGTCTGCTGCTGGTAGACCTCAAGGCGGTTGCGCACGGTTTCCTCGCGGTCGTCGTCG
>DAIDKG010000283.1 GCA_027450125.1 Bordetella sp.
GCTACGTCGTTGGCGCGGTAGGCCTCGTGGATCTGCTGGCACAGATCGCGCAGGCCCATGCGCTCGTAGCGGCGATGCGCGCGGCAGAACTCGGGCAGGATGCGCCACAGCGGCTGGTTGCGGTCGTAGTCGTCCTTGAACTGCTGCAGATCGGTCAGCAGCGTGTTCCAGCGGCCTTTGGTGATGCCGATGGTGAACAGGATGAAAAAGGAATACAGGCCCGTCTTCTCGACCACCACGCCGTGCTCGGTCAGGTACTTGGACACCAGCGCGGCCGGAATGCCCGTCTCGCCGAAGCTGCCCGACATGTCCAGGCCCGGCGTTACCACCGTGGCCTTGATCGGGTCGAGCATGTTGAAGCCTTCTGCCAGGTCGCCGAAGCCGTGCCAATGGTCGTTGGACTCCAGCAGCCATTCGTCGCGATGACCGATGCCTTCGCCGGGCAGGCGGTTCGGCCCCCAGACCTTGAACCACCAGTCGTTCTTGCCGAACTCGGACTCCACCTTGCGCATGGCGCGGCGAAAATCCATGGCTTCCTTGATGCTTTCCTCGACCAGCGCGGTGCCGCCGGGCGGCTCCATCATGGCCGCAGCCACGTCGCACGACGCGATGATGGCGTACTGTGGCGAGGTCGACGTGTGCATGAGATAGGCCTCGTTGAACACGTTGCGGTCCAGCTTGCGGGTCTCCGATTCCTGCACGATGATCTGCGAGGCCTGCGAAATGCCCGCCAGCAGCTTGTGCGTGGAGTGCGTGGCGAACACCATCGCCTCGTGGCTGCGCGGACGCCCCTGGCCGATGGCGTGCATGTCGCGGTAGAAATCGTGAAAGGCCGCGTGCGGCAGCCAGGCCTCGTCGAAATGCAGCGTGTCGACGTAGCTGCCCAGCTTTTCCTTGATCATCTCCACGTTGTAGATCACGCCGTCATAGGTGCTTTGCGTCAGCGTGAGAATGCGCGGCTTCTTGTTCGCCGCCTCGCGGGCGAAGGGATTGGCCTCGATCTTCTTACGGATATTCTCCGGTTCGAACTCTTCCAGCGGGATGGGACCGATGATACCCAGGTGATTGCGCGTGGGGCGCAGGAACACCGGGATCGCGCCGGTCATCGTAATGGCGTGCAGGATGGACTTGTGGCAGTTGCGGTCCACCACCACCACGTCGCCCGCGGCCACGTTGGCATGCCACACCACCTTGTTCGAGGTGGATGTGCCGTTGGTGATGAAAAAGCAGTGGTCGGCGTTGAAGATGCGCGCCGCGTTGATCTCGGACTCGGCCACCGGCCCGGTGTGGTCCAGCAGCTGGCCCAGCTCGTCCACCGCATTGCAGACGTCGGCGCGCAGCATGTTCTCGCCGAAGAACTGGTGGAACATCTGGCCCACCGGGCTCTTGAGGAAAGCGACGCCGCCCGAGTGACCCGGGCAGTGCCAGGAGTACGAGCCGTCCTGCGCGTAGTCGACCAGTTCACGGAAGAACGGCGGCGCCAGGCCGTCGACATAGCTCTTGGCCTCGCGGATGATGTGGCGCGCCACGAATTCGGGGGTGTCCTCGAACATGTGGATGAAGCCGTGCAGCTCGCGCAGGATGTCGTTGGGAATGTGCTCGGACGTGCGCGTCTCGCCGTACAGGTAGATGGGAATGTCGGCGTTGCGAAACCGCACCTCGCCGATGAAGGCACGCAGGTTCTTGATGGCGCTGGCCACGTCCTCGGGCGAGGCGTCGTCGAACTCCTCGTCGTCGATGGACAGGATGAAGGCGCTGGCGCGGCTCTGCTGCTGGGCAAAGGAAGTGAGGTCGCCATAGCTGGTGACGCCGATCACCTCCACGCCCTCGGCCTCGATGGCCGCGGCCAGAGCCCGGATGCCCAGGCCCGAGGCGTTCTCGGACCGGTAATCTTCGTCGATGATGAAAATGGGAAAGCGAAATTTCATGCAGGCGCTCCTGGATGAGGATGGGACCTGTACACACCGGCGAAGGGGGCCTCGGGCCAAATGACGGACGCGAGTTTACAGCGAGTCCGATACAGCGAGTTGACAAAAGGCCCGGGGCCGGCAACCACCCGAAACCGGCCGGGCCGGCCGGGCCGCCGCATGACATACTAGCGGGGCCCGTCATTCACCGCGCCGTTCCGCAACCATGCCCGCCCCAGCCCAGATACGCCCCCTCGCCGCCCCCGACACCCCGGCCCTGCGCGACCTGCGCCTGGCCGCCCTGGCCGAAGCGCCGCGCGCCTACGGATCGAGCCTGCAGGAAGAAGAGGCGCTGGGCCTGGACCACTTCCTGCGCCTGGCCGAAGCTGACGAAAAGGGCGCCGTCCTGGGCGCCTTTGCCGAAGGCCGCATGGTCGGCATGACCTGCATCTCGCAGTACGGCAAGCTCAAAGCGCGCCACAAGGCCGTCATCTGGGGCGTCTACGTCGGCCCCGAACACCGCGGCCGGGGCCTGGCCCGGCAGCTTCTGCAAGCCGCCCTGGCCCGCGCCGCATCGATGCCCGGCGTGCGCCGGGTCCACCTGACGGCCGCCGCCGACAACACGGCGGCGATCGCGCTCTACACCGCGCTGGGCTTCGTGCAATACGGCCGCGAGCCCGAATCGCTCTGCGTCGACGGCGAACTGATCGACGAAGTGCTCATGAGCTGCGTCCTGAGATAAACCGAGACGAGACGGAACGAGATGAAACGAATTGAGATGACCTGAGCATCGCCGCCGCGATGCGGCGCAAGAAAAACGAGCAACCCAATCGCTCAACCCGCCAGCGCCCGCATCTCGGAAATCAAATCCGCCTTGCCCTCGAACCCGATCCCCGGCAGCGCAGGCAGATCCACATACCCGTCCCGCACCCGCACGCCATCCGGAAACCCGCCATAGGGCTGGAACAGATCCGGATAGCTCTCGTTGCCCCCCAGCCCCAGCCCCGCCGCAATAGCCAGCGACATCTGGTGCCCGCCGTGCGGAATGCAGCGCGACGGCGACCAACCGTACTCCTTGAGCATATCGAGCGTGCGCAGATATTCCACCAGGCCGTAGCTCAGCGCGCAGTCGAACTGCAGCCAGTCGCGGTCGCTGCGCATGCCGGCGTAGCGGATCAGATTGCGTGCATCCTGCATCGAGAACAGATTCTCGCCCGTGGCCATCGGGCCTTGATAGACCTCGGACAGCCGCGCCTGCAATTCGTAATCCAGTGGATCGCCCGCCTCTTCGTACCAGAAGAGCGGATAGTCCGACAGCGCCTGGGCGTACTCGACCGCCGTTTTCAAATCGAAGCGGCCGTTGGCGTCGACCGCCAACTGCTGACCGGGGCCCAGAATCCTGAGCACAGCCTCGATGCGCTCGCAGTCCTCGGCCAGGGTGGCCCCGCCGATCTTCATCTTGACCACCGAGTAGCCGCGCTCGAGATAGCCGGCCATCTCGGCCGTCAGTCCGTCCAGCCCTTTGCCCGGGTAGTAGTACCCCCCCGCGGCGTAGACGAACACGTGCGGATCGGCATTGCCGTTGCCATAGCGTTCGGCCAGCAGCTGATAAAGCGGCTTGCCGGCGATCTTGGCGACCGCGTCCCACACCGCCATGTCCATCGTGCCCACCGCCACCGAGCGCTCGCCGTGGCCGCCGGGCTTCTCGTTGATCATCATGCGCTGCCAGATCTTGTGCGGATCGAGGTTTTCGCCCGTATCGTCCAGCAGCGAGGCGGGCTCCGCTTCGAGCACGCGCGGACGGAAGCGGTCGCGGATCAGGCCGCCCTGGCCGTAACGACCGTTCGAGTTGAAGCCGTAGCCCACCACTGGCTTGCCGTTGCGGATGACGTCGGTCACCACTGCGACCAGGCTCAGGGTCATCTTGGAGAAGTCGATATAGGCGTTGCGGATGTCCGAGCGGATGGGCCGGGTGGATTCGCGGATGTCCACGATTTTCATGACAGGTCTCTTGGTCTGGAAGTTCAAGGAATGCGCGTCTTTCAGCGCGGCAGCGAGGCGCCGCCGCAAATGGCGATGTCTTGCCCGGTGATGGCCGCGGCCTCGGGCTTGAGCAGAAAATCGACCAGCGCGGCGATCTCCTGCGGCCGGATCAATCGGCCGATGGGCGGCAGGCGCGGCAGGCTGGCGGCCCGCGCCGGATCGCTCAACATGCCGGTCTGCGTGGCGGCCGGCGACACCACGTTCACCGTCACGCCGCGGGCGGCGAATTCGGCCGCCCAGCTGCGCGCCATGGCGACCAGGGCCGCCTTGGTCGCGGCATACTGGCTGCGACCCGGCATGCCCTGGGCCACCCGGCTGCCGATCAACACGACGCGGCCCACGCCCCGCTGCGCCATGGCCGGCATCAAGGCTTGAGCCAGCCGCGTCGCCGCATCCACATGCAGCGTCCACATGCGCAGGCCGTCGGCCGGATCGAGCCGCTCCAGCTCGCCCACCCGCAAAATGCCCGCGGCATGCACCAGTGCGCCGGCATCCTGCAGAGCGGCGCAGGCGGCGTGAGTGGCCTGCGGATCGCACAGATCCACCGATATATGCCGATAGTCGGGGTGGTCGACGGCGGCGGGACCGATATCCAGGCCGGTCACGCGCCAGCCTGCGTCCAGCAGGCGCTGCGCGATGGCCTGGCCTATGCCCGCGCCGCTGCCGGTCACCACTGCCAGCGCGCGCGGCCGGGCGAGTCCGTCAGTCGACATGGATATGGCCTTCTTCGATGATCTTCTTGGAGCGGACCATGTCTTCACGCTGGCACTTGACGAAATCCGCTACGCTGCCCGGCGTCAGGAGCACGCCCGTGGGCGTGTACTTGGCCTTGAGCTTGGCCAGCGCCGTGTTGACCTCGGCGTTGATTTTCTCGACGACCGCCGCCGGCATGCCCGCGGGCCCCCACATGCCGTACCAGCTGTAGGCCTCGTAACCCGGTATGGTCTCGGCCACCGTCGGCACGTTCGGCAGATTGGGCAGGCGCTTGTCCGAGGTCACGGCCAGGATCTTGAGCAGGCCGCCCTTGTAGGACTCCAGCGCGCCGAGCACCGGGTCGATGAACCCGTCGATCTGCCCGCCGATCAGGTCCTGATAGGCCGGAGAGCTGCCCCGGTACGGCACGACCGTGTAATCGAGCCCGCCGTCGCGCTTGAGCAACTCAGTGCCCAGATGCCCGGCAGAGCCGATCGACCCCACGGCAAACATCAGCTTGCCCGGATGGCTCTTGGAATACGCCAGCAGGCTCGCCACGTCTGTCACCGGCAGGTTCTTGTTCACCGACACCGCCAGCGGCGCTTTGGCCACCAGCGCAATGGGCGTGAAGTTCTTTTGCACGTCGTAGGGCGGCTTCTTCATCGTCATGGGGGCCGTGATGAAGGTCGACGCGTTGAACAGCAAGGTATAGCCGTCCGGTTTGGCCTGGGTCACAAGGTCCGCGCCGATGATGCCGTTGCCGCCGGCCCGGTTGTCGACAATGAAACTCTGGCCGGTCTGTTCACCCAGCTTCTGCGCCAGGTCGCGCCCCACCGTGTCCAGCGTGCCGCCCGGCGGAAATGGGATGATGATCCGCACCGGATGATCGGGATACTTGGCCTGGGCGGCAAAGCCGGCCAGGCCGGCCAGCGCGGCGAACGCAACGTGCAGCATGCATTTCATTTTCATGTTGTGTCTCCTCTTTTCAATGGTGGATCGGCTGCGGAATCAGCGCTTGAGCAAGCCCGCCTGCGCCACCGCCGCGCGCAGGGCATCGAGTTCGGCCTTGCCCGGCGCTTC
>DAIDKG010000284.1 GCA_027450125.1 Bordetella sp.
ACGGCATCCTGCGCGGCTACATGCAGGACACGCTGAATGCGCGCCTGATGAAGATGCGCGCCACCGGCAACGGCCGCCGCGAGTCCTTCGCGCATCTGCCCATGCCGCGCATGACCAACACCTACATGCTGTCTGGCGGCACGCCGCCCGAAGAGATCATTGCCTCGGTCAAGCGCGGCCTTTATGCCGCGAATTTCGGTGGCGGCCAGGTCGACATCACCAGCGGCAAGTTCGTGTTTTCGGCTTCCGAGGCCTACATGATCGAGAACGGCAAGATCACCTATCCGGTCAAGGGCGCGACCCTGATCGGCAACGGCCCCGACGCCATGAACCGCGTCAGCCTGATCGGCAACGACATGAAGCTGGACTCGGGCGTGGGCACCTGCGGCAAGGAGGGCCAGAGCGTGCCCGTGGGCGTGGGCATGCCTACCGTGCGCATGGACGGCCTGACCGTCGGCGGGACGGCCTGAGCAAGACTGCCCCCTTACCCCGCAAGAGCAAGAAAAGACCCCTCCGGGTGGGGAGGGGGCTGTTCCCTGTTTGTAATATTGGTGTTACCTTGGGTTTCGTATAGTCACGGCCTTACACGTGGGCGGACTCTGAAGACATCGCCGTCCCCGGACAACGGTTTCATTTTTCACCCAAGGCGGCCATCATGTTCTCCACCATACGTGCGCGCATCGTCGCGCTGGCTGTCGCCATCGTGGTGATAGCCCTCGTGGCCAATACCGCGCTGAACTATTACGTCGCGAATCTGCACAACAGCGATTCGGTGAGCGACACGATTGCAGCCGTGGCCGAAAGCCATGCCGAAGGCATCGACGACTGGATCGGCATACACGAGCAGATGATCTCCTCGCTGCAGGAGGTGGGGGCCACTGCGGCGGATCCGCTGCCGATGTTCAAGCAGGTCGCCGCGGCGGGCGGCTTTAGCAATGTCTATATTGGCTACGCCGGCGGGACGGCGAAATTCACCGATGCCAACGGCATTCCTGCGGGCTACAACCCGACCGTGCGGCCCTGGTACAAGCAGGCCGTCCAGGCGGGCAAGGTCATTGTCACGCCGCCGTACGTCGATGCGGGCACCGGCAAGCTGGTCGTATCCTTTGCCGTGCCGGTGATGCAGGGCGGCTCGGCGAAGGCCGTGATCGGCGGCGACGTCACGATGGATAGCGTGATTGCCAACGTGCGATCGATCCATCCCACGCCGGCCAGCTTCGGCATGCTGGTCGACAGCAGCGGAAAGATCGTCGCGCATCCGGACGCCAAGCTCACGCTCAAGCCGCTCTCGGCGCTGGCCCCTGAACTGGCGGGCGGCCGTCTCGCGGCGCTGTATGCATCCAAAGAGCCTGTGCCGGTCAAAGTGGACGGCAAGGTCAAGCTGATGAGCGCCAAACCCATAGCAGGCACCGACTGGCACGTGATCGTCGCTTTCGACCAAGCCGACGCGACGGCGGGCATGCGTTCCCTGCTGACGACTTCGCTGATCACGCTTGTGGTGATCGTGATAGCAGCTGCCCTGATCGTGGCGGCCGCGACGGCCGTGTCGTTCAAGCGCCTCTCTCGTGTGCGCAACGCCATGGACGACATCAGCGCGGGCGAAGGCGACCTGACGCGGCGCCTGCCGGACGAGGGCGTCGACGAAGTTGCGCAGATAGCGCGGTCGTTCAATGCGTTCATGAACAAGCTGCGCAATGTGATGCGCCAGATCCGCGACGCGAGCGAATCGGTGCGCAACGCGAGCGACGAGATCGCCGCGGGCAATGTGGACCTCTCCAGCCGCACCGAATCGGCGGCCGCGAGCCTGGAGCAGACGGCGGCCTCGATGGAACAGATCACGGCGACGGTGGCGCAGTCGGCCAACGCGGCGCAGCAGGCGGACGCGACGGCGGCGGCAGCCTCGCAGGTGGCCTCGCGCGGTGGCGCCGTCATCGGCGACGTGGTGAGCACCATGGGCGAAATCGAGGGCGCATCGGTCAAGATCGCGGACATCATCGGCGTGATCGACGGCATCGCGTTCCAGACCAACATCCTTGCGTTGAACGCCGCCGTGGAAGCGGCTCGCGCAGGCGAGCAGGGGCGCGGCTTCGCGGTAGTGGCGGGCGAGGTGCGCAACCTCGCGCAGCGCAGCGCCCAGGCGGCCAAGGAAATCAAGGACCTGATCGAATCGACGGTGACCAGCGTGACGTCGGGCTCGCAGCAGGTGCGCCGCGCGGGCGAGACGATGAACGAAATCGTGCAGAACGTGGGCAACGTCACGACCATCATTTCCGAGGTCACGAACGCGGCGGGAGAGCAGACGCGCGGCATCCAGGAAGTGAACCGCGCCGTGAGCCAGCTCGACGAGATGGTTCAGCAGAACGCGGCGCTGGTCGAGCAGTCGACGGCAGCGACCGTGGCGCTGCGCGACCAGGCAATGAGCCTGGCTCAGGCAGTGGGGCAGTTCAAACTCGATTGACGGACGCGCCCGCGCAGGCCGGCTGGTGCAACGAGGCAACGCCGCGGCCGCGCCGCCTTGCCCATGCGCCTTGCCCATGATTTGTCAGGCCCGGAATTTATGTGCTAGAGTGGTTTACATGAAATTCGCGATCCCCGCCTTTTATTTTTACTTTTATTTTCTGAAGCCGCTGGCGGAGG
>DAIDKG010000285.1 GCA_027450125.1 Bordetella sp.
CTGAGAAGAAGAGAAGAGGAAATATCTTTGCTCACGGTTGCGCTCTCCGCCAAAAAGGACCCGCTCGCCGGGTCCGAGGTTAAAGTAGCCAAGCCCAAGCATACGTATAAAAGCGGATAAAAGGCGTAAAAAACCCATGCGTGAAATCAGCCTGGACCGTCTGCGCACCCTGGTCAGCATCGCCGATCACGGCTCTTTCGCCGAAGCCGCGCGCCTGTTGCACCTGGCGCCGCCCACCGTCAGCCTGCACGTGACCGAACTCGAAGCGCGCGTCGGCGCGCCTCTTCTGACACGCAAGCGCGGCCACGTTCGGCCCACGGCCATCGGCGAGGCGCTCATCGAACGCGCGCGGCGCCTGTTGAGCGACGCCGACCAGGCCCTGGACGATGTGCGCCGCCAGGCGCTGGGCCTATCGGGCCGCGTGCGGCTGGGCGCCTCCACCGGCGCCATCGCCCATCTGCTGCCCCAGGCCCTGGAAACGCTCAGGCGCGATCACCCCGGCATCGACGTTCAGGTCGCCGTGCTCACGTCGCAGGAGACCTTGTCCGGACTGCGCCAGGGCACGCTCGACATCGGCCTGATCGCCATGCCCCAGCCACCCGTGGCCGGATTGCGTATCCAGGCCTGGCGGCGCGACCCCGTCATGGCCTTCCTGCCGGCGCACTGGCCCTGCCCCGCGCGCGTCACGCCGCGCTGGCTGGCGCAGCAGCCGCTCATCCTCAACGACGCCAGCACCCGGCTCTCGCGCCAGACCATGGAATGGTTCGCCACGGCGGGCCTGCATCCCGAGCCGCGCATCGAGCTCAACTATAACGACGCAGTCAAGAGCCTGGTGGCGGCCGGTTACGGCGCCGCCCTGCTGCCGCACGAGGCCGCGGCACCCGCGCCCGGGAAGCGCGTCGCCATGCGCCCGCTGCGCCCGGCCCTGTGGCGCCAGCTGGGCCTCGCCCACCGCGCAGGCCACGTCGAGCAGGCCACGCGGCACGTGCTCGATGTGCTGCGCGGCATGGCCGCGCAATAGGTAGACCTCCCACGCCGCGCCTTCGGCTTGCTGCCCCAAAGGGGCAGTTCAAAAATTTTCTTGCTACCATTGAAGGCTGTTCCCGTCTGCAAGGAAGATCATCATGCGTCTGCTGCACACCATGCTGCGCGTCGGCAACCTCGACAAGTCCATCGACTTCTACACCAACGTCCTGGGCATGCGCGTCCTGCGCCGCAATGACTACCCCGAGGGCAAGTTCACCCTGGCCTTCGTCGGCTACCAGGAGGAAAGCGAGGGCGCCGTCATCGAGCTCACCCACAATTGGGACGCCGACAAGTACGACCTGGGCACGGGCTACGGCCACATTGCCCTGGAAGTTGAGGATGCATACGACGCCTGCGCCAAGGTCAAGGCCAAGGGCGGCAAAGTCACGCGCGAGGCCGGCCCCATGAAGCACGGCACCACCGTCATCGCCTTCGTCGAGGACCCCGACGGCTACAAGATCGAGTT
>DAIDKG010000286.1 GCA_027450125.1 Bordetella sp.
AAATTCCAGATGCGCGCCAGCTCCGAGGACACCTGGCCGTAATGAAATCCCAGACTGGCGCTTTCGACCTCGGCGCGCCGAGGGTCGAGCACGCCTGCCTGCGCCTCGATCGGCGCCAACAGGTCGGGGGGCATGCACAGATGCATCTGCAGCTGGCCGATGCCGTGCATCATGCTCAAGGTGAACACCATGTCGCCGTTTTCCTCGGCGCGCGCGGCCAGCCAGCGCGCCGTGCAGGCCGTGTACAGCGTATAGCGCCAGAAGCGCGGCAGGTTGATGCCGGGCGTGTTGCGGAAGGCAGCGACCATCCCGCTGCTGATCACGAGGTTGCGCACCATCACGAAGCCCAGCATGCGCAGGGCTTCGTCCACGGTGCCTACCGTGCGCGAAACATGGAAATAGGCCGAGTTCGCCAGTCGCAGCAGTTTGGCGCTCAAGGCCGGATCGGACTCGATCTGGTGTGCGATCTCGCTCGAGGAGATGTCCTCGGAATTGAAGCTCGCGATCAGCTTCTGGACTATCTTGGGAATGGTGGGCAGCTTGCCGGGCTGGTCGATCAGGGTCTTCAGGTCCATACGGAGTCCTCCGGAGGATGTTGTATGCCCCCCTAGATGCGGGCTTATTGTCGCAGGAAATCATGCATTCGGTGCTATCGTTGCGTCAACAAATCTCTCGGGCGGCGCATCCATGACATCCAGCCGGAAAGCCGGGCAGGGCGGCTCCGATCCTGCATCGGGCAACGAACTGCAGGCCTATTGGGCCGATGCGCTGCAACGCGCCTTCCTGTTCTGGGATACGCTGCTGGACCGCGGCAACAACTATGTCGAGCATCTCGGCCAGGGCATGCCGCCCTTGCTCAAGTTCGGCCACGAAGTCGTGCTCGACGGGCGCACGCTGCCCGAGCCCTGCAATTATTCGCTCTTGCGGCTGGTGCCGCCTGCCGGCATGCCGACCGACGCGAGCGCGCGGCCGGTGGTGGTGGTCGATCCGCGCGCCGGCCACGGACCTGGCATCGGCGGGTTCAAGTTCGATTCCGAAGTCGGCATGGCGATGCGAGCCGGCCATCCTGTCTATTTCGTGACCTTCCGCCAGGAGCCCGAAGACGGCCAGACGCTCGTCACGGTCATGCAGGCCGAGGCGCGATTTCTCGAAGAGATCATCCGCCTGCATCCGCAGTGCAAGGCCAGGCCAGTGGTGATAGGCAACTGCCAGGCCGGGTGGGCGATGATGATCGTCGATGCCTTGCGCCCCGAACTGTTCGGCCCCTTGATGATGGTCGGCGCGCCGGTGTCGTTCTGGGCGGGCAGCCCCAAGCTCAATCCCATGCGCTACGCCGGCGCGCCGCTGGGCGGCTCGTGGCTGGCCTCGCTGGTCTCCGACCTGGGCGGCGACCGCTTCGACGGCGTGCAGCTGGTCGAGAACTTCGAACGCCTGAATCCGGCCCACGCCTGGTGGAACAAGTACTACAAGCTCTGGTCCAACGTCGATACGGAAAGCCCGCGCTTTCTTGAATTCGAGCGCTGGTGGGGCGGATTTTGCCGCATGACGGGCAGCGAAATCGAGGCCATCGTCGAGAACCTGTTCGTCGGCAACCGCCTGGCGCGCGGCACCATGCAGGCCGGCGACCGCGCCATCGATCTGCGCGCCATCACCGCGCCCATCGTCGTATTCGCGTCCTGGGGCGACAACATCACGCCGCCGCCGCAGGCGCTGAACTGGATCATCGACACCTGGGGCGACGAGCGCGCGATTGCCGCTGCCGGGCGCACCATCGTCTACGTGCTGCACGAAAGCGTCGGTCATCTGGGCATTTTCGTCGGCGGCGAAATCGCCCTGAAAGAACACGACCAGCTCGTGGCGTCGCTGGACGTGATCGAAAGCCTGCCGCCCGGGCTCTATGAAATGAAGCTCGAGGCCAAGCAGGGGCTCGAAGACCTGCGCTGGGAGGAGCTGGAGCCGGGCGATTACACCGTGCATTACGAATACCGGACCATGGACGATATCCGTGCGTTGAATCCCGAAGGCCGCGACGAGGAGGCGCTGTTCTCGACGCTGGCCCAGGTGTCGGAGCAGAACGCGGAGTTCTACAAGGCCTGGGTCCGCCCCTGGGTGCGCATGCTGGCCCAGCGGCCGGTCGGCGACGCGCTGGGCGACCTGAATCCGATGCGACTGCAGCGCAAGTTGCTGTGCGACGCGTTGCCGCTGGCTGCCTTGATACGCGCGCAGGCAGACCAGGCGCGCTCGCAGCGCACGCCCGTGGATGACGCCAATCCCTGGCGCCAGATCGAACGCAACACGGCCGGCCAGATCGGCGCGGTGCTCGATGCCTGGCGCGACCAGCGCGACGCCTGGTCGGTCGCTTTCGCGCGCCATTGCTACGGCCCGGAAGGCGCCGGCGCCTGGTTCAAGCCTGCGGCGCCCGATGCCGATGTGGCCCAGGCGCGCGCGCAAGGAGAGTTGAAGGAAAGCCGCGAGGCCGTGCTGGCGCGGATCGGCGAGGGCGGTTTTGCCGAGGCCGTGTGCCGCATCGTGCTGGCGGGCATGGCGTCGATCGGCGCTTTCGAGCGCCGCAGCCTGCGGCTGGCCAGGCTGCTGGCGCCCCTGGCCGGCGAGATCCACGGCGAACTGGGCTCGCAGACCAACTGGATACGCCTGCTCAAGCAGCAGGCCGCCATCACCGCCGTGGCGCCCGTGGAGGCCCTGAATGCGCTCGACCACCTGTTGCCCGATACCGAAGCCCGCGAGCGCGCGCTGGCGGTTTCGGCTGCGGTGATGATGATAGAACCCACGCTTGCCAATCCGCGCTCGGAAATCATCGAGTTCCTGATCGATACGCTCGGCGTCGATCCTCAGCGCGTCATCGGTCTGGCGCGCCGCCTGACCGACGCGCTTGAAAAACCCGGCAGATCCGGTGCGCGGTCCGAAGGCCAGGGCCGTATCGCCGCAAAGGCCGGCAACCGGACCGTCGGCAAGGCAGGCCGCAACGTTGCGGCCAAGGCCGCGGGGCCGGCCGCAAGACCGAAGCGCCGCCCTGGCGCGTCCGCCTGACGCACGGCCCGCCCGGACCGCCTGCCGTGCTGACGCACTTGATACTCGCTGCCCTGCTGACGGTCACCCATCTGGCGGTCATGGCCAGATCGCTGCTGGTCGAGAGCCGCAACCCCTACTCCCGGGCGGCATGGCTGCTGGTCCTGCTGCTGCTGCCGGTGATCGGCGTGGCGGCCTATGTCCTCTTTGGCGAGCCTTGGGTGGCGCGGCAGTTCCAGCGCCGGGCAAGAAAAGTCTTCAGGAAGCTGGAGTGGCGCGCAGGCGCCGATTCTCCAGTCGCGCTGCAAAGCGTGCCCGAGCGCTTCCATGCGGCATTCAGAGTGTGCGAGCGCATCGGCCGCTGGCCGGTCGTGGGCGGCAACAAGGCGACGATCGCCGCCGATTCCAATGACGCAATCGATGCGATGGTGCGCGATTTCGACGAGGCGCGCGAGACCATCCACATCTCGTTCTATATCTGGCTGGCCGATCGCAACGGCCTGAGGGTCGTCCAGGCGCTGGAGCGGGCCGCCTTGCGCGGCGTGGTGTGCCGGATCATGGCCGACGCGATAGGCTCGCGCGCGCTCATTGCATCGGAACACTGGCGCGCGATGCGCCAGGCCGGCGTGAGGCTTTGCGTCTCGCTCAGGATGCGTCGCGGACTCGCCTTTTTCGAGGGCAGCCGTATCGATCTGCGCAATCACCGCAAGATCGTGGTCGTCGACGACCGTATCACCTACTGCGGCAGCCAGAACTGCGCCGATCCCGAGTTCCGCATCAAACCCAGATTCGCTCCCTGGGTGGACATCATGATGCGTTTCGAGGGCCCGGTGGTGCGCCAGAACCAGTTGCTCTTTGCCGATGCGTGGATGGTCGAGGCCGGCGAGGACCTTTCCGGCGCCGCCGCGCGTCCCGTCGCGCCGCCTGCGGCAGGCGGCTTTCCGGCGATCGCCTTCGGCACCGGCCCGATGTCCGCCAAGGGCGAGATGTCGGACGCGTTCGTCGGGGTTCTGTACGGCGCCGAACGCGAGGCGATCATCTCCACGCCGTATTTCGTGCCGGACCCGCCGTTGATGGAGGCGCTACTTTCCTGCGCGCGGCGCGGCGTGCAGACCATCCTGGTCCTGCCCGCGCGCAACGATTCGGCCGCGGTGGCCGCGATGAGCCGGGCGACCTATGCCGAACTGGCCGAGGCGGGCGTGAGGATCTTCGAGTTTCTCGGCGGCCTGCTCCATGCCAAGACGCTGGTCGTCGATGGGGAGGCAGCCCTGGTCGGCTCGGCAAACATGGATCGCAGAAGCCTGGAACTCAATTTCGAGAACAACATCCTGCTGTATTGCCGCGACACCGCGGCGGCAATACGGAATCGGCAGCACACCTATCTGGCCAATGCCCGCGAGGTTTCCCGCGGCGACATGCGCCGCCGCCCCTTGCGCCGCATTCTCTGGCAGAACCTGCTCACCATCTTCGCGCCCATATTCTGACGGGCAGCGGCGCGCCACCTCGGCAGGCCCTGGCGCTTCGGGGCGGTCACGGCATGTCCCTTGCGTCGGTCACATAGTCCGGATAGCGGCGGCAGATTTCGTCGATCTGGTTCAGCGTGCCTGACAGGTGCTCGCGCAGCGCCTGCCGGGCAAGGACTTCGTCCTGGGCTGCGATGGCGTCCAGAATGCGCTGGTGGTCGCGCACGATGCGCTTGGCCTTGCCTTCCTCGGGCAGGTGCAGGCGCCGCAGGCGGTCCACATGGCCACTGTGGCGCTGCTCCAGTTCCCACAGGGCTGTCACCCCGGCGGCCTCGTGCATGTCGCGATGAAAGGCGAGGTCGGCGGCGATGAAATCCGGATAGCGATCCGGTTTCCCCAAGTAGGACTGCTGGGTGTCGATATGGGCCTGCAGGCGCCGGATGAGGCCCGGGTCGGACCGGCCCGCCAGGACATGGACGATCTCCAGTTCCAGCGAGCGGCGCAGGAAGTGCGCCTGCCGCGCGGCGGCGATGTCGATGCGGCTGACGGACGTGGTGTGCTGCGGATAGATATCGACCAGGCCTTCGTCGCGCAGCTGGATGAGCGCGTCGCGGATCGGGGTCTGGCTCAGGCCGAAGGCCTGGGCCAGTTCGCCCCGCGCCAGCGAGGCGCCGGGCTTGAGTTCCAGCGACACGATGGCCGCGCGCAGCTTGGCGAAGACCTGCGGCGCAGCATGGCGCGAGCGGTCCAGCCGCAGGTCGTTGCAGAGGGTATCGGGCAGGGGCATGTGGGGTCGTAGGCGAGCTTTTTCTTCATTTTACGACTTCGATTTTGGTTGATGCACTAATATATTAGTGTTTTAATCTCGAAAAAATCATGAAGGAGTAG
>DAIDKG010000287.1 GCA_027450125.1 Bordetella sp.
GCGCCGCACCAGCTCGACCTTGCGCGGACCGTCGTCGAGGTATTTCATCTGCGCGAAGAGCCTGTCGAATTCCGGGTTCTCGTAGTTCGCGGCATTCTCCCCGCCATATTTGACCTTGCCGTTGGGGCCGTAGAGCAGAAAGAGAAAGTTCTCGGCGTCGGGATAGTCGGCCACCCAGCCCCAGGAAAACAGTTGCGCCGCACCGCGCTGCATCTTGTCCTGGAAACGGTTGTAGTCGGTGGCGCGCAGGTCCAGCTGGACGCCGATCCGGGCCAGTTGGCGCCGCATCCAGTCGAATTGCGCGTCGCCGCCCGTGCTCCCGGCCGAATCGTAATAAAGCACCAGCGGCTGGCCTGTCCTGCTGCTGCGCCCGCCGGGGTAGCCGGCCTGGGCCAGCAGGCGCCGCGCATCGTTCAGGGATTTGCGCACCGGCCTGCCGTCGACCAGGTCGTAGACTTGCGGGTCGTAGCCGGCCGGCGGCGCCTGGTAGCCCAGCACGCCCGGCGGCAGCGGGCCATAGGCCACCTGGGCCTGCCCGTTCTCGAACACGGCTACATGCTCCTCCCAATCGAAAGCGATGCTGATGGCCAGGCGCAGCTTGCGGTTTCTTTCCTGCTGCTCGGGCGTATCGCCGCGCCCCACCACCGGATCGAGCCAGTTAAAGCCCATGTACATTTCGGTCATCGCCACGGAGGTCGGCAAGCGGATGCCGTGTTCGCGGTAGAGTCGGGCCTTGTCGGCCGAATCGCCCGCCGCCACGCGCATGGCCACGCCGTAGTCGCCGCGGTCGGCCTGCGGTATGTCGTAATAACCCTGAATGAACTTGCCCCCCAGGGGCACCGTTTCCTTTTCATTGCTGAACACGATGCGATCGATGAAGGGCGTGGGCTTGCCGCAGTCAGCCAGCAGCCCGCGCGCGCGATCGCCCGGCGCGCCTTCGCAGGGATACGGCTCGCCGTGGAAGTTGGGATTGCGCTGCAGCACCAGGCGCCGATTGGGCAGATTCTGCACCAGCATGTAGGGGCCTGTGCCTATGGGCCAGGTGTTGAGCGACAGATCGTGCTCGGCCATGCCGGGCTGGCTGTAGAACCGGTCGGCTTCCCAGGGCACCGGCGCGGTGAAGGTCATGGCCAGCCAATACTTGAACTGCGGGTACTTGCCCTTCACACGAATGAGCAAGGTGTGGTCGTCCAGCGCCTGCACGCCGGTAAAGCCGTCGGGTTCGCGCAAGTCCAGCCAGGGCAGGTCGCGCGAGCCCGCCGGCAAGCCCCGGCGCAAGGCCGCGTCCCGCGCACGCAGCGTGTCGCCGTACTGCTTCAAGCCCACCACATACTGGCTCATCAGCGCGTAAATGGGGGAGACCACGCGCGGGCTGGCCAGCCGCCGCAAGCCGTAGACGTAGTCCTGGGCCGTCAGCTCTCGCGTACCCGTCCGCTTGAAATCCGTCATGGCATAGGCCCGAGCGAGCACGCCGGCCGGCATGGGGTAGTAGGCATAGCTCCCGTCTGCATTGCGGGCCAGCGCGGGATGCGGCTGGTAGCGTATGCCGGGACGAATATGGATGATGTAGTCGCTCTGCGCGATCTGGTCGCCCGGCGCATCCGCCGGCAGCGCACGTCCCTGGGCATCCAGGTACTGCGGCGGATCGATCGAGGCGGCAGCGCGCGGCACCAGCGTGTACGGCCGCTTCAGGTATTGATAGCCGTAAAGCGGCTCATAGATGTTGTAGGTGTAAGGCGTCTCGTCGGTCGAATAGGAACTGGCCGGGTCGAGGTACTTGGGCGAGCGGCCGGCGAAAGCAGTGAAGAGCGTGTTGCCGGCCAGGCTGCCGGCGCGATAGGGGCTGTTGACGGGATTGTCGGGCGAGCAGCCCGACAGGCCCGCAAGCAGCGCCAGCGCCGCGGCCGCGAAAGCCGCGCAGGCCGCAAGCATGCGCGGCATCAATCGCACCGCTGCTGACGCCAGCAGTCGTAGCGCCATTTCCAGGGCGCGGTGGGGCCTTGCTGAGCCCACAGGCCCAGTCCGGCCTGCCTGGCCTTGCGCTGCAATTCGGGCATGGCGCCGTCGCGCAGGTAGGCGTCATGCCGCGCCGTGTAGGCCCAGGCATAGCCGCTACGGACCTGGGCGCGATTGGCCGACGAGCCGTCCTCCAGCATCAGGGCGCAGACATCGCGCTTGTATCGGTCCGTTTCGTAGCAGCGCGCCGTCAGGCGCCGGCCGGCCACCATCGCAGCCAGGTTCGTGCGCGACTGCTCGGCGAAAAGCTGGCCGGGCTGGTCCGGGCCGTGCGCTTTTTCAGGCGCGTCGATGCTGTCCAGGCGGATGCGATGCTGCGTGTGGTCGCCGGTCAACAGCGTGACCGTGTCGCCATCGCTCACATCGATCACCTTGCCCACCAATTCATAGCCGCCCGCGGGCACCGGGCCGTCCGGCGCGGACGTATGCACCGCGTCGGGACCGCCCGTCGTCGGCGAAAGCCATTGCAGCAGGATCGCCGCCGCCGCCATGATCAGCACGCTAGCGATAAAGCGCGGGTTCCGGCGCCTGGACGGGCCGCGCAACGAGCCGCCGGGTGGATTTTCGTCGTTCAAAGCCATGCACCTCGACAAGACATTACAGCCATCCGGCCCGGCGGAAGCGCCAGTAGAGCGTCCCGCAGATCGTCGCCATGACGCCCAGGATCGCGAAATAGCCGCCGTGCCATTTAAGCTCCGGCATGAATTCGAAGTTCATGCCGTATATGCCCGCGATGGCAGTAGGCACGGCAAGTATGGCCGCCCAGGCCGCCAGCTTGCGCGTGGTGTCGTTCTGCTGGGCCTGGGCCATCATCTGGCTGGCTTCGAAGGCGAACACCAGGGCCTCGCGCAAGGCGTTGATAAGCTCGTCGATGCGCTGCACGCGGTCGGCCACCTCGCCGTAATACGGGCGGGCCTGGGCGTCGACGGGATCCATCTCGACCCGCGCCAGGCGGCGGCAGATCTCCACCATGGGCGCCACGGCGGTGTGGATGCGCAGCAGGTCGCGGCGTTGACGGTACAGCTTGCGGATGTCGGCCATGCTGGAGCCGCGGATCAGCAGTTTTTGTTCCGCCGCCTCGACCTGGGCTTCGAGCCTGTGCAAGGCGACCGCGTAGCGGTCCACCAGCAGATCGAGCAATTCTGCCGCTACGTAGTCGCTGCCGCGCTTGAGCAATCCGGGCACGGCTTCCAGGCGGGCGCGCAGGCCCGCATAGGGGGCCACCGAGCCGCGCCGAACCGTGAGCAGAAAGCCGTCGCCGATAAGAAGCTGGGTTTCGCCGAATGCGGGTCGTTCAGCCTCGACCTCGACCATGATGGCCACGATCAGCACCATGTTGCCGTAGTCCAGCACCTTGGGCCTGGTGTGCGCCTCCAGCATGTCCTCGCGACAGCGCGCATCGGCGCCCAGGCGGGCCAGCACGCGCGTGAGCAGGTCTTCGGTGGGCTCGCGCAGGCCGATCCAGAGCAGGCTGGCCTCGCGTCCCACATAAGAGGGGATGTCTTCGATGGGCACATCGCACACGCGCCTGCCTTCCAGATAGGCCACGGACGCCATCACCTCGGGCGGCAGGCTGCTCGCTGCATCGGACATGCCGGCATTTCTCCTCGTAAGATCCGGCCGACCCCGGCCAGGCACCCGTAAGTTTACGCAAGACCGTGGCTCGATCTCTCGTGGACACCGCCGATTTTTCACAGATGCCGCGGCACAGCTCGAATTCCTGGGACGTCGACCGCGCCGCGCGGCCCCGGCCTCGTTCGGCCAGGCCGGCTGACTCGGCCCCATTCCGGTATGGCTGGCGGCCCGGCGATTCAAACAAAGTTACCAAACACACAATCGCCATCATGTCATGCTAGATTGGAAGACTTTCCCGATTTCCCCTCTCCCGACATGAGCCGCACATTCTCGCGCGACGATGCGCGTCGTCTTGCCGTCGTACTGGCCGAAGTGGCCCAGTCCGTCGTCATGCCGCGCTTTCGTAATCTGCCTCCCGAGGCGATACGCTGCAAGGGGTCGCCGCGCGATCTGGTCACCGATGCCGACGAAGAGGCAGAGCGCCAGATTTTCGCGCGGCTGGCAAAGCAATACTCCGGCGCAGTGCTCATAGGCGAAGAGGCGTCCGAACGCAATCCTGCCCTGCTGAACATGCTGGTGGACGCAGACCTGGCATTCATCGTCGATCCCATCGACGGCACTCGCAACTACGTGATGGGACTGCCGCTGTTTGGCATGATGGTCGCCGCCTGCCACCGCGGCGAGGTGATCGCCAGCGCCATTTACGATCCGGTCTGCCGCGACGCCGCCATCGCGGTGCGGGGTGAAGGCGCATGGATAGCCCGCGAGGACGGCGACATGTTGCCGCTGTCGGTGGCCAGGCCCGCGCCGGTGCAGGAGATGGAATGCATGATCGACGACAGCGGCCTGCCCCGGAATCTGCGCGACATGGCCCATGTCCGCATGTCCGCTTTCGCCCGCAATACCTCGCTGCACTGCGCTGCGCACGAGTACCGCATGGCAGCCTCGGGGCATTGCCATATCCTGCTCTACAACGTGCTGCATCCCTGGGATCACGCGGCCGGCTGGCTGCTGCACCAGGAAGCGGGCGGCTATTCTGCGCATTTCGACGGCAGCCCCTACAAGCCGACACACCGCGACGGCGGCCTGCTGCTCGCTCCCGATGAAGCGACCTGGGAAGAAGCCCGCCAGCTCCTGCTGGTCGACCGCAGGCATGGCGGCAGGCAGGCCCTGTAGTTTTTTTGCGCCTGCCGCCTGCTCAGACCTGCGCCCGGCACAGCGCGCCCAGCGCCTGGGCGCACGACTGCTCCACCTTCAGGCCCAGCAAATCATCGGCGCGCGTGCGTCCGAGATTGATGGCCGCGATGGGCAGGCCCCGCTGGCTGGCCTCCTTCACGTAGCGGTAGCCCGAATGCACCATCAGCGAGGAACCCACCACCAGCACCGCGTCGGCCTCGTCCAGGGCCGCCATGGCACGCTCGTAGCGCTCGCGCGGCACCAGTTCGCCGAAGAACACCACGTCCGGCTTGACGATGCCGCCGCAGTGCGGGCAGCCCGGCACGGCGAACCCCGCGAAATCCAGACCGTCCAGATCCGCATCGCCATCGGGCGCGTCGGGCGCGTCCAGTCCGGCCCAGCCCGGATTCAACGCTTCCAGCTGCGCCTGCCAATGCGCCCTGGGGCCGCGCCAGCCGCAGGCCGTGCAAAGCACGTCGGTCATGCGGCCGTGCAGATCGAGCACGGCGCGGCTGCCCGCGGCCTGATGCAGGCCGTCCACGTTCTGCGTGACCAGCAGCGCAATGCCGCCGTCGCGTTCCATGGCGGCCAGCGCGCGATGCGCCGCGTTGGGCTGCGCCTGGCCAAAGCGCCGCCACCCCACCAGGCCGCGCGCCCAATAGCGTGCCCGCGCCAGTTCACCACCCATGAAGGTCTGGAAATCGATGGGCGGCTTGCGCTTCCAGCCGCCGGCCCCGTCCCGGTAGTCGGGCAGGCCCGAGTCCGTGCTGCAGCCGGCGCCGGTCAGCACGAAGAGGCGCCGGCCGGCCACGAAGTCGCGCAGCGCCTGCATATCAGTTGCCTTCAGCTGCGCCGGCAGGCCGAGATGCCTGCGCCGGGCTCAGCAATAACAACGAACGCGGCGGGGGCTTCACTTGTCAACCGCCTTCCAGCCCGCAGCCCGGCAGGTCGCTCACCAGGCTGGCCTGCGTGACGTTGCTGCCGGGCGGCACGTCGCGCGTCAGCCACACATTGCCGCCTATGGTCGAACCCTTGCCGATGACGACGCGGCCCAGGATGGTGGCGCCGGCATAAATCACCACGTCGTCCTCGATGATGGGATGCCGCGGCAGGCCTTTCTTCAGTTCGCCGTTCTCGCCCGGCGGAAAGCGCTTGGCTCCGAGCGTCACCATCTGGTAGAGCCGCACGCGGTCGCCGATGATGGCGGTCTCGCCTATCACCACGCCGGTGCCGTGATCGATGAAGAAGCTGCTGCCTATGGTCGCGCCGGGATGGATATCGATGCCGGTCTCGGCATGCGCGATCTCGGCCACGATGCGCGCCAGC
>DAIDKG010000288.1 GCA_027450125.1 Bordetella sp.
ACTCAGGCGCCTGCGCGCCTTACGCCCACGACGCCTATGCTCGGGTTAGCGAATAGCGCGGCTCATTGCTTCGGGATCAGTTCAGCGTAGCACGCGCGAAGGCGTCGATGATGGGTTGCAGGCGTTCGCGGCGGGTCTTGAGCGCGGCCTGGTTGACGATCAGGCGCGAGGAGATCGGCATGATGTCCTCGACTGCGACCAGGTCGTTGGCGCGCAGGGTGTTGCCGGTGGAGACCAGGTCGACGATGCAGTCGGCCAGGCCGACCAGCGGCGCAAGTTCCATCGAGCCGTAGAGCTTGATGATGTCGGCGTACACGCCCTTGGCGGCGAAGTGCTCGCGCGCGGCGCGCGGGTATTTGGTGGCCACGCGCAGGCGCGCGCCCTGGTGCACGGCGGCGTCGTAGTCGAAGCCGCGGCGCACGGCCACGCACAGGCGGCAGCGGGCGATGTCCAGGTCGATGGGCTGGTAGAGCCGGCCGGGCTGGTCCTCGGCGTATTCGTGCAGCACGTCCTTGCCGGCGATGCCCAGGTCGGCCGCACCGTATTGCACGTAGGTGGGCACGTCGGAGGCGCGCACGATGATCAGGCGCAGGCCCGGATCGCTGGTGGGCAGGATGAGCTTGCGCGAGTCTTCCGGGCTTTCGGGCACCGAGATGCCGGCTTCGGACAGTAGCGGCAGGGTGTCGTCGAAAATGCGGCCCTTGGAGAGGGCAAGCGTGATCGGTTCCATCAGGGCTTTCCGGTGAGTCGTTCGATCTGGGCGCCCAGGGCGCTGAGTTTGCGTTCCATGCGGTCGTAGCCGCGGTCCAGATGGTAGACGCGGTCGATGACGGTCTCGCCCTCGGCGACCAGGCCGGCGATGACCAGGCCTGCCGAGGCCCGCAGGTCGGTGGCCATGACCGTGGCGCCGGACAGGCGCGGCACGCCGCGCACCACGGCGGTATGGCCGTCGATATCGATGTCGGCGCCCATGCGGCGCAGTTCCTGCACGTGCATGTAGCGGTTCTCGAAGATGGTTTCCACGACCACCGCGGTGCCGTCGGCGACAGAATCCAGGGCCATGAGCTGGGCCTGCATGTCGGTGGCGAAGCCGGGGTATTCGTGCGTGCGGGCGCCCACCGCGCGCGGGCGGCCCGAGATGGCGCCGCGGATCCAGCCCGGGCCGGTTTCGATGGCCAGGCCCGCCTCGGTGAGCTTGTCGAGCGTGGCGCCCATATGGCTCGGCTCGACATTGCGAAGCGTGATGTCGCCGCCGGCCGCGCCCACGGCGCACAGGAAGGTCCCGGCCTCGATGCGGTCGGGAATGACGCGGTGCTCGGCACCATGCAGGCGCTCGACGCCTTCGATGACGATGCGGTCGGTGCCGTGGCCCTGGATGTCGGCGCCCATCTTGATGAGCAGTTCGGCCAGGTCCACGACTTCGGGCTCGCGCGCGGCGTTTTCCAGCACGGTGCGGCCCTGGGCCAGCACGGCCGCCATGAGCAGGTTCTCGGTGCCGGTGACGGTGACCATGTCGGTGCGGATCGACGCGCCCTTCAGGCGCTTGGCGCGGGCCACGATGAAGCCGTGCTCGATCTCGATCTCGGCGCCCAGCGCGGCCATCCCTTTGATGTGCTGGTCCACCGGACGCTGGCCGATGCCACAGCCGCCGGGCAGCGAGACGCGCACTTCGCCAAAGCGCGCCAGGAGCGGCCCCAGCACCAGCACGGAAGCGCGCATGGTCTTGACCAATTCATAGGGGGCTTCGAGCTTGTCGACCTGATTGGCCTGCAGCGTGACGGATTCGCCATTTTGCTCGGCGCGCACGCCCATCAGGCGCAGCAGCTTGAGCATGGTGTTGGTGTCGTTCAGCGCCGGCACGTTGGCCAGATGCACCGGGTCGGCCGTGAGCAGGCCGGCACAGAGGATGGGCAGGGCGGCGTTCTTGGCGCCGGAAACGACGACTTCGCCCTGCAACCGGCGGCCGCCGGTGATGCGCAATTTGTCCATCAATCACCTGCCTTGGCGTATTCGCCGGGAGTCAGGGTGCGCATCGACAGCGCGTGGATTTCGGCCTTCATGCGATCGCCCAGCGCGGCATAGACGAGCTGGTGGCGGGCGATGGGGCGCTTGCCTTCGAAGGCGTTGCTGACGATGACGGCGTCGAAATGCGAGCCGTCGCCGGTGACGTCGATGTGTTCGCAGGGCAGGCCCGCGGCAATGTATTCGCGTACCTGTTCGGGGGTGGGGAGCATGGACGTATCCTGTGCGAAAGATATCAGAGACGCAGCTTGTAGCCGCTGGCCAGCAGACGCAGCGCGATCAGCATGAGCGCTGCGAAGACGCCGGCCACGACGGCCAGGCCATGCCAGGGCGACACATCGGACACGGCGAAAAAGCCGTAGCGAAAGCCGTCGATGGTGTAGAAGAGCGGATTCCAGTGCGACACGGCCAGCCAGAACGGCGGCAGGGTATGGATGGAGTAGAACACGCCGGACAGGAAGGTGGCCGGCATGATGAGAAAGTTCTGGAAGGCCGAGAGCTGGTCGAATTTTTCCGACCAGAGACCGGCGATCAGCCCCAGCGTGCCCATGATGCCGCAGGACAGCAGGCCGAAGACCAATACCCACAGGGGCTGTGCCGGCATGAGGGGCGCGAAGTACAGCGCCGTGAGCCATACGCACAGGCCCACCGCCAGGCCGCGCGCCACGGCAGCCAGCACGTAGGCGCCGAAGATCTCGTAGTGCGACATGGGCGGCAGCAGGATGAACACCAGGTTGCCCGACATGCGGCTCTGGATGATGGACGAGGACGGGTTGGCGAAGGCGTTCTGCAGCATGCTCATCATCATCAGCCCCGGGATGAGGAAGGCCGTGTAGGGCACGCGGCCGTACACCAGCGTGTGGCCTTCGAGCACGTGGGCGAACACCACCAGATAGAGCAGGGCGGTGATGACGGGCGCGGCGACGGTCTGGAACGCGACTTTCCAGAAGCGCTGCAGCTCCTTGCGCAGCAGCGTGGGAAAGCCCAGGCCGGCCCGCAGTTGCGGCTGCAGCGTCGTCGCGGGTTGCGCCAGAGGTGCGATGGGCGGGTTCATGCCGCGACCTCCCGCGCCGCAGGATCGGACGCCTCGTCGCGCATGATGCGCACGAAGGCGTCTTCCAGGTCCGCGCCGCCCACGCGCGCCAGCAGGGCGGCCGTGGTGTCCAGCGCCACCAGCCTGCCGCGCTTGAGCATGGCGATGCGCCCGCACAGCGCCTCGGCTTCTTCGAGATAGTGAGTGGTCAGCATGATGGTGTGGCCCGCGCGGTTCAGGCGCGAGATGAACTGCCACAGCGTGTGGCGCAGGTCCACGTCCACGCCGGCGGTGGGCTCGTCCAGCACGATGACCGGCGGGCGGTGCACCAGGGCCTGCGCTACCAGCACGCGCCGCTTCATGCCGCCGGACAGAGCGCGCATATTGCTGTCGGCCTTGTCGGACAGCCCCAGGTTGTGGAGGATTTCGTCGATCCAGTCGTCGTTGTGGCGCAGGCCGAAATAGCCGGACTGGTTGCGCAGCGTTTCGCGCACCGTGAAAAAGGGGTCGTAGACCAGCTCCTGCGGCACCACGCCCAGGGCGCGCCGCGCCGCCTTGTAGTCGGAGGCGACGTCGTAGCCGCACACGCTGGCCTTGCCCCGGGTGGCGCGCGCCAGCCCTGCCAGGATGGAGATCAGCGTGGTCTTGCCGGCACCGTTGGGGCCCAGCAGGCCGAAGAACTCGCCCGGCTCGATGCACAGGCTGACATCGTCCAGGGCCTGGAAGCCCGGGCCGGCCGGCTGGCCCAGCCATTTGCGCCACCCGCGCGGGCGCGGCGGGTAGATTTTGGAGATGTGTTCGAGACTGACGGCGGCAGACATGGATGAGCAGCAGCCCGATCCCCGGGATCGGGCTGAAAAAGAACGAATTTCACATTATATAAGGGTGAAATTCGGGTCAGTTGCCGCTGTTGCGCTGGTTGAGCGCCTTGATCAGTCCGTCGATGCCGCTCTGCTCGATCTGCTGCGCGAACTGGTTGCGGTAGTTCTGGATCAGCCAGACCGCTTCCACGTTCAGATCGTAGATCTGCCACCCTTGCGGGCCCTTGCTCAGGCGGTAGTCGACCTCGACGGGCTGGGCATTGGAGTTGGCGGTGATGGTCGTGCGCACGACGGCATCGTTGCCCTGGACGTCATTGGAGCGCTTGGGCAGCAGCTTGATGGTGGTGCTCGGGTCCACGCGGGTGAGCGCGCCGCTGTAGGTGCGGATCAGGGTGCCGCGAAAGGCCTGGGCCAGCTCGGTGCGCTGCTGCGGCGTGGCCTGGCGCCAATAGCGGCCGGCGGCCAGGCGGGTGGTCTTTTCGAAGTCGACATAGGGCAGCACGTACTGGTCCACTACCTTGTTGATGCGCGCGATGTCGCTTTCCCGGGTGGAGCCGCCGGCCTTGAGCGCGTCGAGGGCCTGGTTGGCCACCGTGAACACGAGCTGGTCGGGCGGGCCGTTGGGGTCGGGCTTGCCGGTCTGGGCCTGGGCGGCGGTGGCCGCACAGGCCAGGAGCGCGGCGCACAGCAGGCGCTGCAAGGTGGCGGGAAATGAGAACAGCATGAAAACTCCTTACTTGGCCGGCGCGGCGGACGGGGACGGCGCGCTGGGCGTGGGCGTGTCTTGCTCGTCGTCGTTGTAATTGGGCAAGGCCTCGTCGTTCGCCTTGTTGCCGCGCACCATGGCCGCGCGGCGCTGCAGGTAGGCATCGCGCACGAAGCTGTAGGGATCGAGCGCGGTGTGGTCGATGGTGTTGGTCACGTCCAGCAGGCTGGCTCGCCTGTCGACGAAATACAGGCCATAGAGCGAATTGCGCAGGCCCACGTTGCGGATGTCGTGCATCGCCAGCGGATCGCCGAACCAGTCGGCGGTCATGCCCACGCCGTCGCGCACCGTGCTCGGACCGAGCAGGGGCAGCACCAGGTACGGCCCCTGGCCCAGGCCCCATACGCCGAGCGTGGTGCCGAAATCGCTGGGGATCTTGGGGTCGCCGGTGCGCGAGGCGATGTCCAGGCAGCCGCCCAGGCCCATGGTGGTGTTCAGCATGAAGCGGCCCCACATGTTGATGGCCTCCAGGCCGCGCTCCTGCAGCATGAGATTGATGCCGCCCCAGACGTCGCCCAGATTGCTGAA
>DAIDKG010000289.1 GCA_027450125.1 Bordetella sp.
GGACAGGCCCATCAACGCGGCCAGGGACAGGGCTATCAGCGAACGGCGCTGCAATTGCAGCGAGGTGTGGCGACGCAGCAGATATGCGCTTATCTGGGCCCCGGCGATCAGCGCCATGGCATTGCCGCCGAAAAACAGGCCGTAGTATCGGGCCGGGACGCCGTAGACTTCGATGAACAGATGCGGCGACCCAGCGATGTAAGCGAACATGCCGGCCTGGCCCATGCCACCGGTGAGGGTGTGCGCCATGAAACCGCGGTGCCCGAGCAGGCCGCGATAGTTGGCGAAAATGGTGCGCCAATTCAGCGGCAGGGTTTTTTCGCGCGGTAGAGATTCGCGCATGCGCAGGGCCACCAGCGCGAGCAGGGCCAGCCCTACGCCGGCCATGGCCCAGAACAGGCTGCGCCAGCCCAGGGCCACGAGCTGGCCTCCCGCCAGAGGCGCGAGAATGGGGGCCAGGCCCATGATCAGCATCATCAGCGACAAGGCCCGGGCGGCATCCTGGGTGGCGTAATGGTCGCGCACGACGGCGCGGGGCACCACCATGCCGGCCGACGCGCCCAGCGCCTGCAGCACACGCCAGAAGATGAGGGCCTGGACGCTGCCGGTCAGGGCGCAGCCCATGGCCGATACGGTGTACAGCACCAGTCCGCAGAGCAGGGGCGGCTTGCGGCCGTAGCGGTCTGCCAGCGGGCCGTATACCAGCTGGGAGAGGGCCAGGCCGACAAAGTAGGCGGACAAGGTGCGTTCGATCTCCCCCAACTGTGCGTGCAGCCCCAGGGCCATGGCCGGAAAGGCCGGGAGGTACATGTCGGTGGAAAACGGGCCGATCGCGGTCAGCGCGCCCATCAGGATCAACCAGCCGGGCAGCCTGCGGGACGGAAATTCGGACGACGGCATGAGAGCGAACGGACGGGCGCGGTTTGCGCCGAGGGGGCGGGATCCGGATAAAGCGCCGGGAGGCGGGCCAGCCGAGAACGAACCGTGCAATGTATCACGTGGGGAGATACATGCGCTCGCAAGCAAATTCCGATACATTTCAAAAGTTCGATCATTAGGGGAGTAGGCTCGTGAACCCTTTGTTGTCCGCCGTGGATCGGAAGCTGAAGGCCGTGACACAGGCGCCGGTTCAGTTGGTCATGCCCGACGGCACGGCGCTGGGAGCGCCCGATCCGCGCGTGAAATTCACCGTGCGCGACAAGAAGTCGCTGGCGCATCTGGCAGAAGGCTCGGTCGGCGTGCTCGGCCAGGACTATGTCGAAGGCCTGATCGATATCGAGGGCACCATGCGCGATGTCATGGCGGCCGCGGCGCAGATGCTGCCGGATTCGCCCATAGAGGCGGCTCGCACCGGCCGGCTGACCGAGCTGGTACGCAAGCTCATTTCCATCTGGCGCCACTCGGTCGAGCGCGACGCCAAGCAGATCGAGTTTCACTACGACCTGTCCGAGGCCTTCTACTCTCTCTGGCAGGATCCGCGCCGGGTTTACTCCTGTGCGTACTACCGCGAGCCGGGCATGAACCTGGCGCAGGCGCAGGAAGCCAAGCTAGACCACATATGCCGCAAGCTGAACCTGCAGCCGGGCGAGCGCTTTCTGGATATCGGCGCCGGCTGGGGTGGCCTGCTGCTGTGGGCCGCCGAGAACTACGGCGTCGACGCCACGGGCATCACGCTGTCGCGCAACCAGCATGCGCATGTCACCCGTCTGATCGAAGAAAAAGGCCTCTCGGGCCGGGTGCGCATGGAGTTGCTGGATTACCGAAAACTCGACGAATCGCAGCCTTTCGACAAGATTTCCTCGGTGGGCATGTTCGAGCATGTCGGCCGCGCCCTGCTGCCCGAATACTTCGCCAAGCTGCGCCGCCTGCTCAAGCCCAGCGGCCTCATCCTGAACCATGGCATCACGGCCGGAGGCGTCTACAACGCCGAATTGGGCAGCGGTATGGGCGAGTTCATCGACAAGTACATATTCCCGGGCGGGGAGCTGACGCACGCGAGCAATGTGCTGGAGGCCGTGGCGCTGGGTGGACTGGAAACGGTCGACATGGAAAATCTGCGCCCGCACTACGCCCGCACGCTTTGGGCCTGGAGCGACGGACTGGAGGCGCAGCTCGATCGCGCTGCCCAGATCCTCACGCAGGACAGGGGCGAACAGGGCATGAAGTCGCTGCGTGCCTACCGCCTGTACCTGGCCGGCTGCGCCATGGGTTTCGAGCACGGATGGATCTCGCTGCACCAGTTCCTGCTGGCGCCCCTGCCCACAGGGCGCTCCGACGAGCTCGACAATCCAGCCGACCTTGGCTATGGGTGGCGCCGCGACTACATGTACGACGGGCGGCACAAGGCCTGACCCCTGCCGGGCGTGCCTGTTGCTTCAGGCGGCTGGTAGCTGGCTACAATTCGCCGATGTCCAGCCGACGCGCACCTACCGAACAAGACCAGCCCACATTGTCCGAGGCGGACGGCGTGCGCTATCTGCATTTCAATACCGAATGGGTGCAGGGGGCGATGCGTATCGCCGACCCCGGCGCCCTGGTGCTGGAATACACGGCGCAGATGATGGCCTGGCTGCTGTTCCTGGCGCCGCCCGTCGAGTCGTCCATCGGACTGCTGGGCCTGGGTGCGGGATCGCTGGCGCGGTTTTGTCTCAAGCATACGCGCAGCGGTCTCGAGGTCGTCGAGTGGAACCCCCGCGTCACGGCCGCGTGCCAGACTTTCTTTCGCCTGCCGCCTTCGCCGCGGATGCGCATCCACCACATGGATGCGGGGCTCTGGGTGGCTGATCCGCTCAACGCGGGCAAATGCCCGGTGCTCATGGCGGACCTGTACGACGCGCAGGCGCGAGGCCCGGTGCGCGACTCGGTGGCTTTCTACCGGGGCTGCCGGCGGGTGCTGGGAGAGGCGGGTGTGCTGGCGGTGAACCTGTTCGGCCGGCACGAGAGCTTCAGCCGCAATATCGACAATCTTTGCGCGGCGTTCGATGATCGCGTGATCCTGCTGCCCGAGATCGACGAGGGCAACCAGATCGTGCTGGCGTTCAGTGGTCCACCGCTGGCCGTGACGCCGGCGCAACTGCTCGATCGCGCCGAACAGATAGAAGCCGAGTACGGCCTGCCGGCGCGGCGCTGGGCGCGGGCCTTGGTGGGCCATGCGGTCCAGGGCGTTCTGCACCTCTGAAAATAGCAACAATCCGCAAGGAGAATCCATGTCCAATCTATATACGGTGCTCGAGAGCGGTTTTCCCGCCGATCGCAAGACCGTTGCCATCGAGACCCCCGAACATTGCTACACCTGGGACGACATGGATCGCGCCAGTGCATGCCTGGCCAATCTGTTGTCCTCGCTGGCGCTGCCGGCCGGCGCGCGCGTGGCCGTACAGGTCGAGAAATCGCCCGAGGCGCTGCTGCTCTATCTGGCGACCTTGCGCGCCGGACTGGTGTACCTTCCCCTGAATACCGCCTACCGTGAAGCGGAAATCGCGTATTTCCTGGGCAACGCCGAACCGGACGTGGTGGTGTGCGCGCCCGAGAACGAGGACTGGGTCGGACGCATTGCCCGCACCGCAGGCGTGGGTCATGTCTATACGCTGGGCGAGCAGCGTACCGGCACGCTGCTGGATGCCGCGGCAAGCTTCCCGCAGACGTTTCGCACCGTGCAGCGCAAGCCGGACGATCTGGCGGTCATTCTCTATACGTCGGGCACCACGGGACGCAGCAAGGGTGCCATGCTGACGCACGGCAATATGGCGTCGAACGCGCTGACGCTGCGCGAATACTGGGGCTGGCGCAGCGACGACGTGCTGCTGCACATGCTGCCCATCTTTCACATCCACGGTCTTTTTGTGGCATCGCACGGTGCCTTGCTGGCGGGCGCGCGCATGATCTGGCTGCCCAGGCTGGACGTGAACCAGGCCTTGCACTACCTGCCTCGCAGTACGGTGATGATGGGCGTGCCGACTTACTACGTGCGGCTGCTGGCCGACGCGCGCTTCGGCCGCCAGGTGTGCCGCAATATGCGCCTGTTCATTTCGGGGTCGGCGCCGCTTTTGACGGAGACATTCAACGCTTTTCGCGAGCGCAGCGGACACACCATACTCGAGCGCTACGGCATGAGCGAGACCGTGATGCTGGCCTCCAACCCGTATCGGCCCGCAGAAGGCGAGCGTCTCGGCGGCACGGTGGGCAAGCCGCTGCCGGGCGTTGAGCTGCGCGTGGTCGACGATGCCGGACGGACATTGGCCGCGGGAGATATCGGCCACATCCAGGTGCGCGGCCCCAATGTGTTTTCCGGCTATTGGCGCATGCCCGAGAAGACCCGCGAGGAGTTCACTGCCGACGGCTGGTTCAAGACCGGCGACGTGGGTCGCTATGGCGGCGTGTCGGGGGGCAGGGCGGTGCCGGACGACTATCTGTCCATCGTGGGGCGCAGCAAGGACCTGATCATTTCGGGCGGCTACAACGTCTATCCCAAGGAGATCGAGGGTTTCATCGACGATATGCCGGGCGTGGCCGAATCGGCCGTGATCGGCGTGCCGCATCCCGATTTCGGTGAGGCGGTGGTGGCCGTGGTGGTGCCCAGGCCGCAGGCCAGCCTGGACACGCAGGTCATGCTGGCTGCGCTCAAGCAGAATATTGCCAATTTCAAGGTGCCCAAGCGCATCCACATTGCCGCGGAGCTGCCGCGCAACACCATGGGCAAGGTGCAGAAGAACATCCTGCGCGAGACCTACAAGACTTTGTGATGCAGACATGAGCCGCTCGTCCGGATTTTCGCGCATCGTGCCTCCGCTGTTGGCGGCGCTGACGTTGCTGGCGCTGACGCTGGCCTGTAGCGCCGCACCGGTGGCCCAGGCTCAGCACCGGGCGCCGGCCCGGCCTCCTGCGGCGCCGGCGCCAGCCTCCGAGCCGGCCGAGACGGTGGACTTGCCTGCGCAGGCGCCGCTGGACAAGCAGGTCGAGATGTTCCGCAAGATCCTGCCCCAGGCCAAGCGCGTGGGCCTGATCTACGATCCGGGCGATCCGGTATCGGTCGCTGCGATCAAGCAAATGCTCGATCTGCTGTCCAAGGCGGGGATGAGCCCGGTGGAAGTCATGGTGCCGCACGAGTGGGACGTGGGGCCGGCGGCTCGCAATCTTATCGGCCGGGTCGATCTCATCTATACGATCTTCGACGACAAGGTCGCGCCGCAATACCCGATAGTGGTCCAGACGTGTGATCAGGCGCACATTCCGCTGTTCACCGCCGATCCCGGCCAGGTCCGTCTGGGCGCCATGGCTGCGCTGGGGCTGCCGGGCAAAGCGCAGCAGGCGGTGCGGGCCACTGCCCGGACAGCGGCCGGCCGGCAGATCAGGCCCGAGCGGCCGATGTCCGGGCAGTGGCTTTATCTGAACCTGGACGCCGCCGCGCGGCAAGGGGTCACCGTGCCGGACGACATTCTCAAATCTGCGGTACTGGTGAGCCAGCCGGGCACCGCCGATGCCGCACAAACAAAAAGCGATCCGCCCAAGGCGGATGGAGTCAAACGATGATAGAGCTGGGCGTCAATATCGATCACGTGGCCACGCTGCGGCAGCAGCGCCACACCGTCTACCCCGATCCCGTCGAGGCGGCCGTGCGCGCCGAAGATGCGGGAGCCGATCTCATCACCTTGCATCTGCGCGAGGATCGGCGTCATATCCAGGACGCCGACGTGCGCGCGATCCGCGGCAGGCTGCGCACCCGCATGAACCTGGAGTGCGCGGTGACCAGGGAGATGCTGGACATCGCCTGCGAGGTCGGGCCGGACGACGTGTGCCTGGTCCCGGAAAAGCGCAGTGAATTGACCACGGAAGGCGGCCTGGACGTGATCGGAGGGCAGGCTGCGGTCGCCGCGGCCGTCGCCCAGCTGCAGGGTGCGGGCATACGCGTCTCCCTCTTCATCGACCCCGAGCCCGGCCAGGTCGACGCGGCGGCGCAAGCCGGCGCCACGGTCATCGAACTGCATACGGGCGCTTATGCCGACGCGAGTTCGCCCGAGGCGGCGCATGCCGAGCTGGAGCGGGTGCGCGCGGCCGTGGCCCATGGTCTGCGGCTGGGACTGCGCGTGAATGCGGGACACGGCCTGCATTACGGCAATGTGGCGCCGATGGCGGCCATGGCCGGGGTGTCCGAGTTGAACATCGGCCATGCCATCGTGGCTAGGGCGGTGTTCGACGGCTGGGAAAAAGCCGTGCGCGACATGAAGGCCTTGATGGTCCAGGCGCAGTTGCAGAGCCGGCGCGGCGGCGCGTGATGCGTCCGCAGCCTCGCGTATGATCGTTACTGCCATGACAGCGACTTCCATTTCCGCTTCCGCCGTCCCGGGATGCATAGCCGGCATCGGGCTGGACCTCATACGCGTGGACCGCATCGAACGCGCCCTGGCGCGGCACGGCGACCGCTTCGCGCAAAAAATTCTGGGTGCCGATGAGTTGCTGAAGTTCCAGGCGCGGCGCCTGCGTTCGCAGGGGCGCGGCGTGCGATTTCTCGCCACGCGGTTCGCGGCCAAGGAGGCTTTCTCCAAGGCCATAGGCCTGGGCATGCGCATGCCCATGTTCTGGAACCGCGTGCAGGTGCTCAATGCGCCGGGCGGGCGTCCCGTGCTGGTGCTCGGGTCCGAACTGCGGGAATGGTATGACGCGCGTTTCGGCACGGCGCACGTGTCGTTGACCGACGAAACCGACATGGCCGCCGCTTATGTGGTGGTCGAGCGCAAGCCCTAGCGGGGCTTGCAGCAAGAAGAGGGAGACCCGCATGGGCAGCAAAGACATGAGCCGCTCCGCCAGGCATGCCCTGCCGCCAGGGCCCGTGGTGGTCGACGTGGCAGGCGCCAGGCTCACCAAGCAGGAGAAGCGGCGGTTGCGCCATCCCCTGGTGGGCGGCGTGATCCTGTTCGCCCGCAATTTCGAGAGCCGCGAGCAGCTTTGCGCGCTGACGCGCAAGATCCACGAGGTGCGCGAGGAGCCGCTGCTGATCGCCGTGGACCACGAAGGCGGACGCGTGCAGCGCTTTCGCGAGGACGGCTTCACGGTGCTGCCGCCCATGCAGGCCCTGGGCCGGGCCTGGAATGCCGATCCGCTGGCTGCCATGCACATAGCCTGCGAGGCGGGCTATGTGCTGGCGGCCGAGTTGCGCGCCTGCGGCGTGGACATGAGCTTCACGCCAGTGCTGGATCTGGATTACGGTGTGAGCAAGGTCATTGGCACGCGCGCCTTCCATCGCGATCCGCGCGTAGTGGCCATGCTTGCCCGTGCCTTGATTCAAGGCCTGGCCCAGGCCGGCATGGCTGCGTGCGGCAAGCACTTTCCCGGTCATGGCTTCGTTGAGGCGGACTCGCATCGCGAGATCCCGGTCGACGCCCGTTCCCTGGCGCGGGTTCTCAAGGACGACGCGGCGCCCTATGGCTGGCTGGGCGATGGCGTGCTGCCGGCTGTGATGCCCGCGCATGTGATCTACCCCAAAGTGGATGCGCAGCCGGCGGGCTTTTCGCGGCGCTGGGTGCAGGAGATTCTGCGCGAACAGATG
>DAIDKG010000290.1 GCA_027450125.1 Bordetella sp.
GGCGGGAGATGGAGCGCGAAGCCGGGGCGCCGCGGCTTGCCGACGAATACTGGGAAGAGGATTTCCCCGATCTGCGCTGAAGCCGGCAGGCGGCGGTCGTGGCCGGCCCGCAACAGCCTTGCCTGTGCCCGGCCCCGGGGGTTGACCGCCCCGAGGCGCCGGGAATAAGATTCGCTTCGTTTCAACAACGGGGTTGCCCCAATGGACTCTTGCCCTAGTCGAACTTCGATCTGAACAGCGGAATTCGCGGCACGAGTCTTTTCTCTTACCGCCGTTCCGCTGAATAAGCGGGACGGTGCGTCAAATAAAGCAGGCTGATTTTCCACCTGCTTCATCCTCGCCCTAGCGGCGTATCGTTGATCACCTCCCATTGCCCTGCCGGAAAGGCAGCGTTCGCTGCGCTCGCGCGTGACGCATGCCGCCTGCCGTGCGCGGGTCCCGATCGTCGCGCCTGGTGGCCGACGCCGTGACGCCGCGCCTTCCGGAGTTTCGTTGCACCGGCGGCGGCCCTTGGCCGCCCGTCAATTGAAGGAGGTCCTCGATGACCTATCAAAACGTTTCCACGATCGAGGCCGTCGAGGCGGCCAACGTCGGCGCCGTGCTCGACAGCGCCCACCTGGGGGACATCCGCGGCGCCTTCGGCACCATCGCCCAGCACGACACCGCGCCGCGGACAACCTGGTGGGCACGGCTGCGCACCCTGCTGGCCATCCTGGGCCCGGGCCTGATCGTCATGGTCGGCGACAACGATGCCGGCGCTTTCGGCACCTATACCCAGGCCGGGCAGAACTACGGCACTTCGCTGCTGTGGACCATGCTGCTGCTGATTCCCGTGCTCTACGTCAACCAGGAAATGGTGCTGCGCCTGGGGGCCGTCACCGGCGTGGGCCATGCCCGCCTGATCTTCGAGCGCTTCGGCAAGTTCTGGGGCGCCTTCAGCGTCATCGACCTGTTCCTGCTCAACGCGCTGACGATCGTGACCGAGTTCATCGGCATCGTCTTCGTGCTCGATCACTTCGGCATCTCCAGGATCCTGGGCGTGTGCATCGCCGGCGCCCTGACGATGGCCGCGGTGAGCACCGGCAGCTTCCAGCGGTTCGAGCGCTTCGCGATCCTGCTTTGCCTGGGCAGCCTGCTGCTGGTGCCGGTCCTGGTGTCGATCCATCCGCCGGTCGGCCAGATCGCCCGCGATTTCTTCGTTCCCGATTGGCCCAGGCAGGGCAGGCTTTCGGATGTCATGCTGCTGGTCATCGCCATCGTCGGCACCACCGTGGCGCCCTGGCAGCTGTTCTTCCAGCAAAGCTACATCATCGACAAGCGCATCACGCCGCGCTTCATGAAGTACGAGAAGGCCGATCTGTGGATAGGCATCGTCTTCGTGGTGATCGGCGCCGTGGCCATGATCGCCTTCTGCTCGCAGCTGTACGCCGGCAGGCCGGAAGCCGGCAATTTCACGGACGCCGGCGGCGTGATCGCCGGCCTGGACAAGTACGCAGGCCATACCGCGGCCACCTTGTTCGCCATCGCCCTGTTCGACGCCGCCATCATCGGCGCGGCGGCCGTCTCGCTGTCCACGGCCTACGCGATCGGCGACGTGTTCAGGATCCGCCACTCCCTGCACCGCAGCGTCGTCGACGCCAAGGGCTTTTATCTGGTCTATACCTTGCTGATCGCCGCGGCAGGCGCTCTGGTGGTGTGTTCGAGCAACGCCTTCCTCGGTTATCTGACCAATGCCGTGCAGGCCCTGGCAGGCGTGCTGCTGCCGAGCGCGACCGTGTTCCTGCTGCTGCTGTGCAACGACAAGGCGGTGCTGGGCCCCTGGAGCAACGGCAGAAAGCTGAACCTGTTCACCGGCGCGGTCGTCTGGGTGCTGGTCATGCTCTCGGTCATCCTGACCATGGCGACGGTGTTCCCGGACCTGAGCGGCGCGGCGATCCTGGAGATTCTGGGCGGCGGCACGATCCTGGGCATTGCCGGATACGCCCTGACCAGGCTGGTCCCGATATCGCGCAAACCGCAGACGGCACCCGGCGCTCCGGCGGCCGTGCCGCAGCAGGCCGGCAAAGCCGACTGGCGCATGCCGGCCCTGGACAAGCTGCCCGCGCCGACGCTCTCGCTGCCCAACCGGGTCTGGATGGGCGTGCTGCGCGGCTATCTGGCGCTCGCCGTCATGTTGATCCTGTACAAGATCGTCGTCGCCGCCATGGCCGGCTGACCGGCCTCATTTGATCTGCCGCTGTATCGCCGCGATCGCCGCGCCGATGAGCGCGATCACGACAATGACGCGAAAGCCGTCCTGGATGCTCATGAACTGCGCCTGCTGGCGCACCAGTCGGCCTACCTGCGCGGCCGCCAGGACCTGGGCCTTTCCCGCCTCGTATCCCGACGACGAAAAGGTACGGACCATGGATTCGAAAGCGTCGCGGAACACCGGATTTGCCAGGTTGGCGTATTCGGCCAGGCGGGTCTGGTGCAGGGCCAGGCGGTGCTGTTCGAGAACGATCACCATGGTGGTCGAGAATGAATACGACAGCTGCTTGACGATGTTCTTGATGCGATAGCCGTGGTTGAACTCGTCGGCTGCGAACACCTGGTAGGCCACGCTCGCGGTCGGCAAGGCGATGAACATGAGCAGAAAGCCGCGCACGATGAGCGGCGCCAGCAGCCATGGCGTGCTGACATCGGGCGGCAGCATGTCCATCCACAGGCCGATCGCGACGGCCATCAGGAAGCCGGGCACGACAAGCCACTTCTTGCGGGTGATCTTCCGGGCGAATTTGAAATAAACGAATGCCATCGCGAGCGAGCCCATGGACGTGAATCCGACCAGCCTGCCGATGTTTTCGACGGGGTAGCCCAGGGCGCCCTCGAGCAGGCGGGCCACGAGATAGCCGATGGCGTTGGAGATGGCGTAATAGAAGGCATAGAGCACGATGCCGACGCGAAACGACCTTTCGCGCAACGCGTTGAGCCTGACGAGCGGCTTGTCGTGGTGCCACTGATGCCAGATCACCCAGCCCAGGGCCGCCAGTCCCAGCAGGGTCAGGCCTATCAGGAGCAGCGAGGTGCTAAAGAGCTCGAACCGCACCTGCTGGGCGACGACCTGCAGGGCGCAGAGCCCGGCCGCAAGCACGAGATACGGCCACATCTGCGCCCTGGTGCGGCGCCGCGGATGCAGCCTGCCGACATGCGGCGTGACGAGAAAGGCAAAAAGGGAGAAGGCCAGGCCCAGTATCGCCAGGCCGATGAAGAGCGCGCGCCAGTCGTAGCTCGCCAGCAGATATCCGCCTGTCAGCGGCGCCAGGACGGTGGCGCCCAGGATCGTCAGCAGGAAGATGCGGATCGCCGGCGCGCGCGCCGCTGGCGGCAGGCATATCTGCAGCAGGATGCGGCAGGTGCCCAGCATCGGCCCGATGAAATAGCCCTGAAAGCCGCGCGCCACGGCCAGCTCGGCGGACGTGTTGCACGTCGAGGCCATGAAGGAGCCGATGGCGAACATGAGAAGGCAGCCGCTGAGATAGCGGCGATACCCCATGCGCTCCACCAGCCACTGCTGCTGAACGATGCCCAGCACCGACGTCGTGGCGTAGGCGGCCGCCGACCAGACCAGTTCATCGGCAGGCGTGTCGATGCCGCCGGCAATGTAGCTCGTGAAGAACGTGAACATCGAATTGTCGAGGTAGTCGATGCCCACGGCGAGCGCCACCGCCCAGGGAAAAAAGTCCTTGCGCAGATGCCGCAAAGTCAGGGCACGCGCACTGGGAGCGCGCAGGATCATCAGTCTTTTTTCCCGCCCTTTAGCGCCGCGCGCCGTTGGCGGGCGGCCAGCCGCTGGCCCGCCATGTCCTCGACGGGCGTGCCTGCGGCGCGCTGCTCCATGTAGCGCAGGTCGTCGGCGAGTTCGTCGCGCAGGGCGCGGGCCTCGCGCAGTTCCCGCTGCACCTGGACGATGCGCGCATCGAGCTGGGCGATCTGGCGGGCCAGCGCATCCGCGGTCTGTCGCAGGGAGGCCTGCGAATGGACGCGCCGGCCGCTGCTGGACAGTTCCACGGGCCGCTTGAGCATTTCCGCGATACCGTTGAGCGAGAAGCCGAGCGAACGCATCCGCATGATGCGTTCGAACGTTTCCAGGTCGTCCTCGCTATATAGCCGGTAGCGGCCTACGCTGCGGGCCGGGGTTACCAGCCCGAGTTCTTCGTAGTACTTGAGCGTCCTGGCCGTGGTGCCCAGCCGTTGCGCGGCCTGGCGTATGGGAATGGGAGCGGCGGTATCGACTGACATGGCGCGGGCCACGCTCGGACATGTGGCTGAACAATCAATTTAAACGTATACGTTCACGTACAGGTTTGATGTTAGCGCCACCCCGGTGTGCGGTCAAGGCGCCGCGGGCGGGCAATGCCGGGAAAGGCCTGAAACGACAGGGGCCGCGACGCCGCGGCCCATTCTTCTGCCCTCGGGCCTGATCAGTAGCCGGAGGAGGATC
>DAIDKG010000291.1 GCA_027450125.1 Bordetella sp.
TACGCGGCAGATCGGCAGGACCCATCTATACTTGGCCGGGCATAGCAAGTACCCCGGTCATGGCGTTCCCAAGGCGATATTCGCCGGCGCACATGGCGCCGACGCCTCGATGCGGCAATGAACCTATCGTCGATATACAAGCGCAGCGCAATACGCGCGTATCTGGGCTGCGCCCTGACCCTCACCCTGGCGGCGTGCGCAGGCACGTCGCCAGGCGCGCCGTTGCCGCCCTTGGCCGTCTCCAGCACCGGCCCCTGTTGCGGCGCACTCGCACCCAAGGCGGAGAAGCTGCTGGCCATCCTGGACGCCTCCAAGGTGGAAACCCTGTGGCAGCCCGGCCATCTCGTCGACTGGAAGAGCGGCGCCTCCAGAGGCCTGGCCCGCTCCGCCGGGGACACGCACTGCTCGGCCTTCGCGGCGGCGATGGGCCTGCGGGCGGGCGTCTACCTGCTCAGGCCGCCCCGGCATTCGGCCCGGCTACTGGCCACGGCCCAGGCCTTGTGGCTGGACTCCCGCGCAGCCCATGACGCGGGCTGGCGGCGGGTGCGCGATGCCGCCCAGGCCCAGGCCCGCGCCAACGCGGGCGATTTCGTGGTGGCGTCTTTTCCCTCCCCCGATCCGGACAAGCCCGGCCATATTGCGATCGTGCGCCCCTCGGCCGGGCGTACCTTGGCGGACATACGCCGATACGGCGTGCGGATGACGCAGGCCGGAGGCCACAACAGGCTGCGCACCACCGAGAAATCCGGCTTCGGCAATCACCCCGGGGCATTCCCCGACGCGATCGAATTTTTTGCGCACGACCTGCCCGAATCGATTCTGCGTGTCGGCGACCCCGCGGTGGGCCTGGCCGGCAACTGAGGCGCAAGTCCCACATGAAGCACTCCTTCGACGAAGCCGACCGGGCCGCGGTCTACCGCGCCATCCACGAGCGGCGCGACATGCGCCATTTCGTATCGGCGCCGGTCGATCCCGCCGCCCTGAGCCGCCTGATCGAGGCCGCGCACCACGCACCCAGCGTGGGCTATATGCAGCCCTGGCGCATCATGCGCATCAGCGACCCGGCGCTGCGCGCAACGCTGCATGCCGCGGTGGAGCGCGAGCGGCTGAAAACCGCCGAAGCATTGGGCGAGCGCGGCGAGCAGTTCATGCGCCTGAAGGTCGAAGGCATGCGCCAGTGCGCCGAAATCCTGGTCGTGGGCCTGATGGACGGCCGCGACGGCCACGTCTTCGGGCGGCGCACCATGCCGCAGATGGATCTGGCCTCGGTCGCCTGCGCAATACAGAACATGTGGCTGGCCGCTCGCGCGGAAGGCCTGGGCATGGGCTGGGTGTCGATCTTCGACCCTGAGGAAGTGCGTGCGATTCTGCGCATGCCGGCGGGCACGCAACCGGTTGCGATCCTGTGCCTCGGGCACGTCGAGCAGTTCTACGAAGCGCCGATGCTGGAGATCGAGGGCTGGGCCGCGCGCAGGCCGCTGCGCGACTGTGTATTCGATAACTACTGGCCGGCGGCCGGCAGTTCGTGACCTCCGCGCCGCGGCGCGGCGCCGGGATCCTGCGCTGGGTCCGCGCCTGCCCTGAGCAAAGAAATGCTCTAACATAAAAGATAAATGTTCTCATTTCCTTTTCTTGAAACCGATATCCGTTTGTTTCCCATGCAGCATCTATCCGAGCTTCCCAGAGGAACGCGCGCGGTCGTGGATCACGTCGTGCATACGAGCGAAAAGGACGCCATCAGCCAGCGCCTGACCGACCTGGGCTTCGTTTCGGGCGAAGGCGTGCGGGTGGCGGCGTTCGGCCCGCTGGGCGCCGACCCCATCCTGGTCGTCATCGGTTCAACCCGTTTTGCATTGCGGCGCAGCGAGGCGGCGCGCGTGGTCGTGCGCGAGGTGGGCGAACATGTCTGAAGCCGGTCTGCGCATCGCGCTGGTGGGCAACCCCAACTGCGGCAAGACCGCCCTGTTCAACCTGCTGACGGGGGGCCGGCAGAAGGTCGCCAATTACGCCGGCGTTACTGTCGAGCGCAAGGAAGGCCGCTTCACCATGCCCTCGGGCAAGCTGGCCCGGATTCTGGACCTGCCGGGCACATACAGTTTCGATGCGGCCAGCCCGGATGAACAGATCACCCGCAATGTCCTGGCGGGAAACTATCCGGGAGAGGCTCGCCCGGACCTGATCGTCTTCGTTGCGGATGCGACCAACCTGCGCCTGCATCTGCGCCTCTTTCTGGAGGTGCGCCGCCTGGGCCTGCCCATGGTGCTGGCGCTGAACATGATGGACGCCGCGCGTGCGCGCGGCATCACCATCGATGTCCAAGCCCTGTCCCGCCGCCTGGGCGTGCCGATCGCCGAAACCGTCGCAGTGCGCCGCGACGGCGCGCGGGCCTTGATCGAACGCGTCGACGTGCCAGAGCCCATCGCGCCGCCCTCGTCCGGACCGGACGGGCAGGACCTGCATGCGCAGGTGCGAGCCTTGCTGGCCGCCACCGTGCGCATGCCGCGGGCCACGTCCGCGCTGGACGATGCGCTGGACCGCTGGATGCTGCACCCTGTCTTCGGACTGGCCATTCTGGCTGGCGTCAT
>DAIDKG010000292.1 GCA_027450125.1 Bordetella sp.
CCAGGCGCCGCCAGTCCAGGCGCTGGCGCGTCAGCCTGGCGGCCAGCCGGCGGTTGGCGATCAGGCGCGGCGGCTGGCTGTAGAGCGCATAAAAGCTCAGGCCTTCCTGGGTCAGCGCAGGCGAGGCCAGGCCGACCACGATGTCCAGCGTGTGGTCCTGCAATTGCGACAGCAGCAGTTCGCTCGGCCCGCCGTGCACGGAGACGGTGAGCCGCCTGCCGTCGCGCGCGGCTTGCTGCAGGGCTGCCGGCAGCACGCGGCTCGGAACGAAGGGCGTCACGCCCACGTGCAGATGCGCCGTGTGGCCGCCGGCCACGGCGTCCATGTCGCGCACCAGGTGATCCAGGTCCTGCACCATGGCCTGGGCGTGATCCAGAACCACCCGGCCCAGCGGTGTCGGCGCCATGCCGCGCGCCGAGCGCTCGAACAGGGGCGCGCCGAACATGCCCTCCAGGTCGTTGAGCGTATTGGTCAGCGCCGGCTGGCTGATGGCCATGCGTTCGGCCGCCCGGGTCAGCGAGCCATGGCGGCGTATCTGCAGGAGCAAGGCCAGATGGCGCATCTTGAGCCGGTTGCTCAATTTGTGCGCAACATCGACGGCGTCGAAATTCATGATTGCCTGTATAAGTAAAAGCTTATGCAATCATATTAAATCTGAATAATGTGATTATGTCCCGAGGCGTAATATCCTCGCTCCGAATCCGTTTTGCCACCGTTCTTCCACGCCTGGGCCACATCATGAGCACCGACACTTCAAACAACCGCAAAGCCGCGCTCCACTACCACGAGTTTCCCAAGCCTGGAAAACTGTCGGTCAATGCCAGCAAGCCGCTCATTTCCCAGCGCGATCTGGCGCTGGCCTATACCCCTGGCGTGGCCGCGGCCTGCGAAGAAATCGTCGCCAACCCCATGGATGCCTTCCGCTACACCGCCCGAGGCAACCTCGTGGGCGTGATCACCAACGGCACCGCCGTGCTCGGCCTGGGCAATATCGGTCCGCTGGCCTCCAAGCCGGTCATGGAAGGCAAGGCGGTCCTGTTCAAGAAATTCGCCGGTATCGACGTCTTCGACATCGAGATCAACGAATCCGATCCGGACAAGCTGGTCGACATCATCGCCGGGCTGGAACCGACCTTCGGCGGCATCAACCTGGAAGACATCAAGGCGCCCGAGTGCTTCACCGTCGAACGCAAGCTGCGCGATCGCATGAAGATCCCGGTCTTTCACGACGACCAGCACGGCACGGCCATCACCGTTTGCGCCGCGTTCATCAACGGCCTGAAGGTCGTGGGCAAGAGCATCAAGGACGTCAAGGTCGTCACCTCCGGCGCCGGTGCGGCCGCACTGGCCTGCCTGGACCTGCTGGTCGATCTGGGACTGCCCATGGAACACATCTGGGCCACCGATATCGAAGGCGTGGTCTACAAGGGCCGCACCACCCTGATGGATCCGGACAAGGAGCGCTTTGCGCAGGAGACGCCGCTGCGCAAGCTCACGGAAGTGATCGACGGGGCCGACGTGTTCCTGGGGCTGTCGGCCGGCGGCGTGCTCAAGCCCGAGATGGTCGCGAAAATGGCCGCCAAACCCCTCATCCTGGCCCTGGCCAATCCGTCGCCCGAGATCCTGCCGGAGGACGCGCACGCTGTGCGTGAGGATGTGGTCATGGCCACTGGCCGCTCGGACTACCCGAACCAGGTCAACAACGTGCTGTGCTTTCCCTATATTTTCCGCGGCGCGCTTGACGTGGGGGCCACCACCATTACGCGCGAAATGGAAAAGGCGGCCGTGTATGCGATCGCCGGACTGGCTCAGGAGGAGCAGAACGAAGTGGTGGCCGAAGCCTACGGCACCTACGGCGTTTCCTTCGGGCCCGAGTACTTCATTCCCAAGCCTTTCGACCCGCGCCTGATCACGCGCATCGCGCCGGCCGTGGCCAAGGCGGCCATGGATGGCGGCGTAGCCACCCGGCCCATCACCGATCTGGATGCCTACGTCCAGCAGCTGCAGCAGTTCGTCTATCACTCCGGCACTTTCATGAAGCCGGTGTTCGGCGAAGCCAAACGCTGCACGCGCGAGGGCGGCAAGTCCCGCATCGTTTTCACCGAGGGAGAAGACGAGCGCGTGCTGCGCGCGGTTCAGGTGATCGTCGACGAGAAGCTGGCCCGGCCCATTCTCGTGGGTCGTCCCCAGGTGCTGCTGTCGCGCATCGAGAAATACGGCTTGCGCCTCAAATTGGGCGAAGACGTCGAGGTCACCAACCCCGAATACGATGAGCGTTTCCACCAATACTGGACCACCTACTGGGAATTGATGTGCCGTCGCGGCATCACCAAGGAAATGGCCCGCGTAGAAATGCGCCGCCGCAATACGCTGATCGGCGCCGTGATGGTGCGCCTGGGCGAGGCCGACGGGATGGTGTGCGGCGCGGTCGGGGCTTTCCATGACCATTTGCGCTTTGTCGACGAAGTCATAGGCATGAAGCCCGGCGCCAAGACCTATGCGGCCATGAACATCGTGCTGCTGAACGAGCTCACGCTCGCGCTGGTGGACACCCACGTCAACGACAATCCCACGGCCGAGCAGATCGCCGAATACACCATCGCCGCTGCGCGCAAGATGGCCAATCTCTATCTGGTGCCCAAGATTGCGCTGCTGTCCCGCTCCAATTTCGGCACCGGCAATTGGTCTTCGGGTGCGAAGATGCGCGAGGCCTTGCAACTGATCCGCTCTCAGGCGCCCGATCTGGAGATCGACGGGGAAATGCACGGTGACTGCGCGCTGGACGATGCGTTGCGTTCGCGCATCCTTCCGACCACGACGCTCAAGGGAGCGGCCAACCTGCTCGTCTGCCCCAACGTGGATTCGGGCAACATCGCCTACAACCTGCTCAAGGCCACCGCGGGCGGCAACATCGCCATCGGCCCGTTCCTGTTGGGCGTCAACGCGCCGGTCACCATTCTGACCTCCAGCTCCACCGTGCGTCGCATCATCAACATGGCCGCGCTGACGGTACTGCAGGCCAACTGCATGGAGCAGGCCGGGGCTTAGTTTCAAGGCACGCGCGCCCATGCCGGCATCACCGAGCGCCCGAAGCGGGGCGAGGAACAGCCTCGTCCTGCCTTTCATCGTGGCGGCGACGTTCTTCATGGAATACCTGGATACGACGATCATCGCGACGGCCTTGCCGCAGATGGCGCGCTCCTTCCATGTCGGCCCCAACGAGGTCAGTCTGGGCATGACCGCCTACATGCTCACGCTCGCGGTCTTCATCCCGGTCAGCGGCTGGATCGCGGATCGCTGCGGCGCGCGCAAGGTGTTCGGCGGCGCGGTCCTGATCTTTACGCTGGCTTCGGTCCTGTGCGGACTCTCCGGCAGCGTCCTGGCTTTCACGGCAGCGCGCGTGCTGCAGGGCATGGGCGGCGCGATGATGGTGCCGGTCGGTCGCATGATCGTCGTGCGCAATACGGATCCGGCCCACATGATGCGCGCCATCTCCACGATCACCTGGCCCGGCATCGTCGCCCCGGTCCTCGGACCGACGGTGGGCGGCCTGGTCACCACCTATGCTTCATGGCATTGGGTGTTTTTCCTCAACCTGCCTTTCGGCCTGGCGGCGTTCGCGGCGATCCTCGCCTTCGTGCCCGATCAGCCAGGGCAGGGCGCGCGCAAGCTCGACGTGGTGGGGTTTGCGCTGTGCGGCGCGGCGCTGGTGTCGCTGCTCTACGGCATGGAACGGGCCAGCCACCACGACGCGAGCCTGGCGAGCGCGGCGGGCTTTCTGGCCGCAGGCGTGGTGCTCGGGCTTGTTGCGCTAGGCCACCTGCGCAGGACCGCCAACCCGATACTCGATCTTGCGGTCTTTCGCATCCGCACCTATCGTGCGTCGGTTCTTTGGGGCAACATCGCCCGCGCCGGCATCGAGTCGGTGCCTTATCTCTCGCCCTTGCTGTTCCAGATCGGATTCGGGCTTTCCGCCTTCCATTCCGGCCTGCTCCTGCTGGTCACCGCGAGCGGCAATCTGGGCATGAAGATTTTCGTCAACCCCATTGCCAAGCGCTTTGGCTTTCGCGCCGTGACTGCCGTCAACGGCACCGTCGTGGCCCTGGCCATGCTGGCCTTCGCGTGGCTTGCGCCGGACACGCCACGGCCCATGCTGTATGCCGTGCTTTTTACCTATGGGGTCGCCCGGTCCCTGCAGCTATCAGCTACGTCGACCCTGAGCTTTGCCGATATTCCCGACAAACTGAAAAGTTCGGCCAGCACCTTGTGGAGCACGATGCAGCAGATGTCGATCGGCATGGGAATCGCTCTGGGCGCGGTTTGCCTGCGCCTGGCAAGCCTGTCTCACGCGGACGGCAAGCCGTCGGACCCCGGCCGTTTCGCCGTCGCCGATTTTCATTGGGCCTTTGCGAGCATGGCGCTGCTGACGGTGCTGC
>DAIDKG010000293.1 GCA_027450125.1 Bordetella sp.
CCTGCCAGCTGCGTGCCTTTTCCGACGGGCTGCGCAGCAAATAGGCGGGGTGATAGCTCACCACTGCGGGAATGTCGCGCCCGCCCGCCCGCACGGTATGGACGCGGCCGCGCAGGCTGCCTATGGTGGCATCGGTTTCGAGCAGGGCCTGGGCGGCAAAACGGCCCAGCACCAGGATGCGCTCCGGCCTGAGCAATTCGATCTGCCGCATCAGATACGGACTGCAAGCGGCGATCTCCTGCGGCGTGGGGTTGCGGTTGCCCGGCGGCCGGCACTTGATCACATTGGCGATGAACACGTCGTCCTGGCGGTTCATGCCCACCGCCGCGAGCATGGCATCGAGCAGTTGCCCCGAACGGCCCACGAACGGCAGGCCCTGGCGGTCTTCCTGTTCGCCCGGCGCCTCGCCCACCACCATCCAGCGCGGCGCGGATGCCCCCATGCCGAAGACAGCCTGGCGGCGGCTGCGGCACAGCCCGCAGGCCTCGCAACTGGCCACCATCGCGCGCAGGGCTCCGAGATCGGCCTGCTCCACGCGCGCGGCCCGGTCCGGATCGGCCGCGCACGGCGCGCTCGCGGCCGCCTGGGCAACGACGGGGATTGCGGACCGCGCGAGGGGAGCCGGCCGGGGCGTCCGGGCATCCGCTGCGGCTTGCGGCGGCGCGACGACGTCAGGCTGCACCGTCTTCGGCGGCGCAGCGGACGGTTGCGCAGAACCGGGCGGCTCGGCCTGCCGCAACCAGGTCTTCTCGATACCGATCTCGCGCTGCCACAGGCGCTGCAGCGCATTGACGCGCGGCGCCGGTCCGGTCGCCATCATGCGTCTCCCGCCGCCGGCGCGGCATCCAGTTCCTGCGCAGCGGCATCGCGGCACAGCACCAGCGCGTCCTCGCGCCCGAAGGCGGCAGGATAATACCCTTTGCGCAGGCCCACCTGCCGAAAGCCCAGCCTTTCGTAGAATTGGCGCGCGCTCTCGTTGGACGGCCGCACTTCGAGCAGGATGCCATCGACGCCGCTCTGCGCGGCCCATGCTCCGCACCAGTCGACCAGGCGACGGCCCAGGCCGCGCCGCCGCACGTCGCCGGCCACGGCGATCACCAGCAAATGCACCACGTCCGGCGCAGGCATCAGCACGCAAAAACCGCCAAGCTCGGCGCCGCGCCGCAGCACACAGGCGGGATAGCCCGCTTTCAGGGCATCCTCGAAATTGCCCCGGGTCCAGGGAAAGGCCTGGACCTGCGCCTCCAGCGCCGTCACCGCGTCCAGGTCATCCTGCGTCATGGCCTGCAGGACGTAATCGTGCGCCGATAATGCGCGGCCGGCGCGCGGATTGCCGCCCTGCCCATGCGCCCGCTCGGCTGTGGTGAAAGCCACTTTGTCGCGCACATAAAGCGGCGCGGCCTCCTCGGGCGGCAGCGCCGCGCCACGCAGCCAATCGTTGCGGGCCAGCCGCGCGACCGTGGCGGCGCGCGGGCGGGCAGGCTCAGCCTGCGGCAGCCCCGCCGCGGGCATGGCCTCGGGATAGGCCTGCCAGGCATCGCCCGCCAGCCGCAGCGACAGCGCGCGGCCGGCCTCCCGCGACCAGGCGGCAAGCCGATGCCTGGCCCAGGGGAGAACTTCATCGGCCGAGATCAGCATCGGCGCCTGCAGGACGCGCCATGCGGGTGCGCCTGCCGGCGCCGGCTCCGGCTCCGGCTCCGGCACATAAGCCGCAAGGTAGACCTCCGACATGCGCGCATCCAGCGCCACCAGGATCGCAGCGTCCGTCCCGGCCCGGGCATCCTCTGCCACGGCCAGGTGGGAAACCACCGGCAATACCGGCACGCCCAGCCCCAGGGCCACGCCCTGGGCCACCCCGCAGGCCACCCTCAAGCCGGTAAAACCGCCCGGCCCCTGGCCGAAGGCCACCGCATGCAGGTCGGCCGGCGCTAGGCCGGCGCGCGCGAGCAACGCCGAGGCCATGGGCAGCAACCGCTCGGCATGCTCCTGGGAACCCTCATGCTCGAGCTGGGCCACTTCGGGCGAGCCGCTGCCGGCGTCGCGCAGCAGCGCGACGCCGCAACGCGACGAAGACGTTTCAAAAGCCAGCAGATTGAGCTTCATGGAAGGGAATTGTACGTAATCGGCATACGACGGCGCGGCTGGCAAAAACAAGGCGCGAATTTCCATTGGGGGTTTCCAGCAACTCGTGCAATATGTAATATATTGTTATAAACACACACTAACCCGGGTCCGTCCCGCTGTTACATTTGCCACCATGAATACTCCAGCCACTACCCCGATCCGCAAGATCCTCGTCGTCGACGACGATCCCCGGTTGCGCGACCTGCTGCGACGCTATCTGTCCGAGCAGGGATTCAACGTGTTCGTCGCTGAAGACGCCAAGGAAATGGGCAAGCTCTGGCAGCGCGAGCATTTCGACCTGCTCGTGCTCGACCTGATGCTGCCCGGCGAGGACGGCCTGTCGATCTGCCGGCGCCTGCGCGGCGGCCACGACAACACGCCCATCATCATGCTCACGGCCAAGGCCGAGGAGATCGACCGCATCGTCGGCCTCGAAATGGGTGCCGACGACTATCTGTCCAAGCCGTTCAACCCGCGAGAACTGCTGGCCCGCATCAACGCCATCCTGCGTCGCCGCGGCACGGAAGAGCATCCCGGCGCCCCCAGCCAGGAAAACGAGTCCATCGCCTTCGGGCCTTACGTGCTCAACTTGTCCACCCGCACGCTTACCAAGGACAACGAGCCCGTGCCGATCACCACCGGCGAATTCTCGGTGCTCAAGGTCTTCGCCCGCCACCCCAAGATCCCGCTGTCGCGAGACAAGCTCATGGAACTGGCGCGCGGCCGCGAGTACGAAGCGTTCGACCGCAGCCTCGACGTGCAGATCTCGCGCCTGCGCAAGCTGATCGAACCCAACCCCTCCAAGCCGGTCTTCATCCAGACGGTCTGGGGCCTGGGCTACGTCTTCGTTCCGGATGGCGGCAACTGAACTTCCCGATCAGGCAGGGCAGCAAGCTGATTCCACGCACCGCCTGAAAAAGCTGACCCGCATGCTGGCCTCACGCGTGAGGCTTGGCCTGTTCGGGCGCACCTTCCTGCTGCTCGCAATCCTCATGCTGGTCAGCCTGGGAGCCTGGCTGCAGGTTTTCTTCAGCATGGAAATGGGACCGCGCACCAGCCAGATGGCGCAGCGCGTCATCACGGCGGTCAACATCACGCGCACCGCACTGATCTATGCCCACAGGGACGAGCGCAGCAAGCTGCTGCTGGACCTGGCCACCAACGAGGGCATCCAGGTCTATCCGCGCGAAGTCACCGATTTCACCGAACCGCTGCCCAACGACGACTACTGGCAGCGCGTGGCTCAGCAGATACGCAGGCGGTTCGGCCCCGACACGCAGATCGCCTGGGGCGTGAACCAGGTCCCCGGCTTCTGGGTGAGCTTCCAGATCAAGCAGAATCTGTACTGGCTGGTGTTCGAACGGGAGCAGATCGGCCTGACGGGCGGCATCGAGTGGCTGGGCTGGGGCGCCACGGCCCTGCTGCTGTCGCTGGTGGGATCGGCCATCAGCGTGGGCTTTGTCAACCGGCCGCTGTCGCGGCTTGCGCGCGCCGCCCAGGTGCTCTCGCGCGGCGAAATGCCCGCTCCCTTGCCTGAACAGGGTCCGCTGGAGATCCGCAATCTCAACACGGCCTTCAACCGCATGGCCCGTGACCTGCGCCAGACCGACACCGACCGCGAACTGATGCTGGCGGGCATATCGCACGACCTGCGCACGCCGCTCGCGCGCATGCGGCTGGAAATCGAAATGAGCGAGGTCACCGAAGACGCGCGGCAGGCCATCGACAACGACCTGCGCCAGATCGACCACAGCATCGGCCAGCTCATGGAGTACGCGCGCCCCGCTGGCACGCTGCCGCAGACGGCCACCGACATTTCCGCGGTGCTCACCGACCTGTTCGAGCGCGAGCGCGCCCACACGGCCACGCTCGGCGGCGAACTGAACGCCCGCATCGAACCGGGCCTGCGCGCCCGCATCACCGCGCTCGATCTGAAGCGCATTGTCGGCAACCTGATCGAGAACGCGCGCCGCTACGGCCGCTCCCCCGACGGCCAGGCCCACCTGGTCATGACCGTGCAATCGGAAGGCAATACACTGGCGGTAGAGGTTTCGGACCGGGGTCCGGGCATTCCCGCCGACGAGGTCGAGCGCCTGCTGCGCCCCTTCTCGCGCGGCGAGGCGGCGCGTACCGGCGTCAGCGGAACCGGACTGGGGCTGGCCATCGTGGAGCGCCTGCTCAAGCACGCAGGCGGCTCGCTGCGCATGCTGCCGCGCAGCGGCGGCGGCCTGACGGCGCGCATCGAACTGCCCAGGGCAAAATCCAGAAACTATCAGCCGGACGCGGACAATGCCTAGCGTCCGGCCACCAAGGAGAAAAGCATGAAAACCGTCGGCGACAAGCTCGAGTCGTTCAAAGTGACGGGCGTCAAGCCCGGCTTCAACCACCACGAGGAAAACGGCATCTCGGCGTTCGAGGACATTACCGAGAGTTCCTTTCCCGGCAAGTGGAAAGTCATCTACTTCTATCCGAAGGACTTCACCTTCGTCTGCCCGACCGAGATCGCCGGCTTCGACAGGCTGGCCGACGAGTTCGCCGCGCGTGAAGCCGTTCTCATGGGCGGGTCGGTCGACAACGAATTCGTCAAGCTGGCCTGGCGCCGCGAGCACCCGGACCTGGACAAGCTGGGCCACTACCAGTTCGGCGACAC
>DAIDKG010000294.1 GCA_027450125.1 Bordetella sp.
CATCATCGCCTCGGGGCGCGCCGACCTATGCGCCCTCGCGCGCCCGCACCTGGCCGACGCCTCCTGGACGCTGCGCGAGAGCGCGCGCGTGGGCTACACCGACGTGGCCTGGCCCAAGCAGTATTTCGCCGGCAAGCGCCAGCTCGAAACCAACTTCGAGCGCGCCGCGGCCTACGCCAGGCTGGACATCAAATGAGCGCGCCTGCGGATCAAGCTTTGGCGGGCCGCCACGCGTTGGTCACCGGCGGTGCGCGCGGCATAGGCCTGGCCTGCGCCAGTGCCCTGCTGGCGCGCGGCGCGCAAGTCACGCTGCTGGGCCGAGGCCGCGATTCCCTGCAAGCCGCCGTGGCCGGGCTGAGCGCGTCCGAGCCGACCGCGCACGGCCGCGCAGGTTTCGTGCCTGCCGACATCGCCGACATGGCTTCGGTGCAGGCTGCCTTCGAACAGGCCGCGCGGCAATTCGGCCCCATCCACATCCTGGTCAACAATGCCGGCCAGGCCACCAGCCAGCCGTTCGCGCGCACCGACGCCAAGCTCTGGCGCGACATGATGGCCGTGAACCTGGACGGCACCTTCCACTGCATGCAGGCCGCGCTGCCCGGCATGCTCGCCGCGGGCTGGGGCCGCATCATCAACGTCGCCAGCACCGCGGGTCTGATCGGCTACGCCTACGTCAGCGCCTACGTCGCAGCCAAGCATGGCGTCATCGGCCTCACCCGCTCGGTTGCCCTAGAAGTCGCCAGGAAAGGCATCACCGTCAACGCCGTGTGCCCCGGCTACACCGAGACCGACATCGTGCGCGACGCGGTGGCCAACATCGTGGCAAAGACCGGCATGAGCGAAGACCAGGCCCGCGCCAAACTGGCCGAACGCAACCCGCAAGGCAGGCTGGTGCAACCGAGCGAAGTCGCCGACGCGGTGGCATGGCTGGCCCTGCCGAGCGCATCGTCCATCAACGGCCAAGCCATCTCCGTAGACGGCGGCGAAGTAATGACGGGCTAACCGAGACACCGAGAGCCGAGGACCCCGGAGGAATCCGAAGCGCGGGGCGGCCATCCGCAGGCGCGGAAGCGGCGAGCATCGGAATTGCGCAGGGCAGCCTCGGCGGCTTAAGAACTCAAATAGATCGCACAGTAAAAAATCAGGAGACACCCAATGTCCGAAACCGAACACACCATGAAGCACCACAAGCGCCCCATGGCCGGCTACCAGCCCCGCAACTTCCTGTGGCAGGTCTCCGACGACCACAAGGTCGCCACCATCACCCTGATCCGTCCCGACCGCAAGAATCCGCTCACCTTCGACTCCTACGCCGAACTGCGCGACCTGTTCCGCGCCCTGGTCTACGCCACCGACATCAAGGTAGTCGTGATCACCGGCGCCGGCGGCAACTTCTGCTCCGGCGGCGACGTGCACGAAATCATCGGCCCGCTCACCAGGATGAGCATGCCCGAACTGCTGGACTTCACCCGCATGACGGGCGATCTGGTCAAGGCCATGCGCGCCTGCCCGCAGCCCATCGTGGCCGCAGTCGACGGCGTGTGCGCCGGCGCCGGCGCCATGGTGGCGCTGGCCAGCGACATGCGCCTTGGTACGCCCGCGGCCAAGACCGCTTTCCTCTTTACCCGCGTCGGCCTGGCCGGCGCCGACATGGGCGCCTGCTCACTGCTGCCGCGCATGATCGGGCAGGGCCGCGCCAGCGAACTGCTCTATACCGGCCGCGCGATGTCTTCCGAGGAAGGCAGCGCCTGGGGTTTCTTCAACGCTTTGCACAGTTCGGAAGATTTGGCCTCCGCCGCCGCCAGGCTGGCGGCGCAGATCGCCGCCGGCCCCACGTTCGCGCACGGCGTCACCAAGAAGCTGCTGCACCAGGAATGGAACATGGGCGTGGACGAGGCCATCGAGGCCGAAGCCGAGGCGCAGGCCATCTGCATGGCCACCCAAGACTTCCATCGCGCCTACCACGCCTTCGTGGCCAAGCAAAAACCCGTGTTCGAAGGAAATTGAGATGCGTGACGCAAGCTGGCTCTCCTGGCCCTTCTTCGACGATGCGCACCGCAAGCTCGCGCACGATCTGGATGCCTGGTGCGAAAAGAACCTGGCCCATGTGGACCATCACGACGCCGATGCCGCGTGCAGACAGCTGGTACGTGCGCTGGGCGCGGCCGGTTGGCTGCGCTACGCCGTGCCTGCGGGCCCGAACGGCGCGTGGGGCGGCCAGTTGCAGCAGGTGGATTCGCGCTCGATCTGCATCCTGCGCGAAACCCTGGCGCGTTTCGAGGGCCTGGCCGATTTCGCCTTCGCCATGCAAGGCCTGGGCAGCGGCGCGATCTCGCTGATGGGGTCGGACGAACTGCGTCTGCGCTACCTGCCGCGCGTGGCGCGCGGCGAGGCCATCGCCGCCTTTGCCTTGTCCGAACCCGATGCAGGGTCGGACGTGGCCGCCATGTCGTGCCAAGCGCGTCTCGAAGGCGACTACTACGTGCTCGACGGCGAGAAGACCTGGATATCCAACGCCGGCATCGCCGACTTCTACTGCGTGTTCGCGCGCACGGGCGAAGCGCCCGGCGCGCGCGGCATCAGCGCCTTCGTGGTGGATGCTGGCACGCCCGGCTTTGCCGTGGCCGAACGCTTCGACCTGATCGCGCCGCATCCGCTGGGCCGCTTGCGCTTCGATAATTGCCGCATACCCGTGGGCCAGCGCCTGGGCGATGCCGGCCAGGGGTTCAAGCTGGCCATGATGACGCTGGACATCTTCCGCGCCTCGGTGGCCGCAGCAGCGCTGGGGTTCGCGCGCCGGGCGCTCGACGAGGGCCTGAACCGCGCCCGCAGCCGCTCCATGTTCGGCCAGACCCTGGCCGACCTGCAACTGACGCAGGCGGCGCTGGGCGAGATGGACACGGCCATCGATGCGTCGGCGCTTTTGACCTACCGCGCCGCCTGGCAGCGCGACGTGCAGGGCACGCGAACCACGCGCGAAGCCGCCATGGCCAAGATGACGGCCACCGAATCGGCGCAGACGGTCATCGACCGTGCGCTGCAGATGTTCGGCGGCCTGGGCGTGGTGTCAGGCGTGGCCGTCGAGAAGCTCTATCGCGAGATTCGCGCGCTGCGCATCTACGAAGGCGCGACCGAAGTGCAGAAGCTCATCATCGCGCGAGAGCTGCTCAAGACCTGAATGCCCGAGACCCGGCGGCCGCAGAGCCGCAGTCATCAAGGAGGAGAACACTGCCATGGAAAAATCCGCACACGTAGATACGTTTGCCCGCGACAACCTGCCCGCACCGCAGGAATGGCCCGAGATCCTGGACAGCCCGGACACGCGCTATCCCGCGCGCTTCAATTGCGCGGTGGAGCTGGTCGACGCCGTCGTGGCGAGCGGCATGGGCGAACGCGTCGCGCTGCGCTGGCGCCAGGACGGCAAGCCCGCGTCGATGACTTACGACGCGCTGCGCCGCCTGAGCAACCGCATCGCGCATGTGCTGAGTGAAGACCTGCAGCTCAAGCCGGGCAACCGCGTGCTGCTGCGCGGCCCCAACAACGTCATGATGGCCGCTACCTGGCTGGCCGCGATCAAGGCGGGCCTGGTCACCGTGCCCACCATGCCGCTGCTGCGCGCCAAGGAGCTCGAGCAGGCGATAAGCAAGGCCGAGATCCATGCGGTGCTGTGCGATGCGCGCCTGAAGGACGAGGCCCTGGCCTGCATGGACCCCAGGAGCGAGCACCACTGCCCGGGCCTGGAAAAGGTGGCGCTGTTCAACGACGCCACGGCCGATGCGATCGACACCCTTGCGGCGCAAAAGCCCGACGACTATGCCGCCTGCGACACGGCGTCCGACGACGTCTGCCTGATCGCCTTCACCAGCGGCACCACCGGTGCGCCCAAGGGCTGCATGCACTTTCATCGCGACGTGCTTGCCATGTGCGACCTGTTCCCGCGCCACGTCATCAGGCCGCAGGCCGACGACATATTCTGCGGCACGCCCCCCCTGGCATTCACGTTCGGCCTGGGCGGCCTGCTGTGCTTTCCGCTGCGCGTGGGCGCCTCCACCGTGCTGTCGGAAAAACTCACGCCCGACCTGCTGCTGGCCGAGATCCAGGATTTCCGCGCCAGCATCGTTTTCACCGCGCCCACTTTCTATCGCCAGATGGCGGCGCTGGTCGGCAAATACGACATCCGTTCCCTCAAGAAGAGCGTCTCGGCCGGCGAGGCCCTGCCCGACGCCACGCGCCAGTTGTGGAAGCAGGCCACAGGCATCGAGATGATCGACGGCATCGGCGGCACCGAGATGATCCACGTCTTCGTCTCCAGCCCTCCCGACCAGGTGCGCCAGGGCGCCATCGGCAAGGTCGTGCCCGGCTATGTCGCCCAGGTGGTCGGCGACGACATGCAGCCCGTACCCAACGGCACGCCCGGTCGCCTTGCGGTCAAGGGACCCACCGGCTGCCGCTATCTCGCCGACGAGCGCCAGCGCAAGTTCGTGCAGCAGGGCTGGAACCTGCCCGGCGACACGTTCGTGCAGGACGACGACGGCTATTTCTTCTATCAGGCCCGCAATGACGACATGATCATCTCGGACGGCTACAACATCTCCGGCCCCGAGGTGGAAGACGCCCTGATGCGGCACGAGGCGGTGGCCGAGTGCGGCGTGGTGGGCAAGCCCGACGAGGAGCGCGGCCAGTTGGTCAAGGCTTTCGTGGTGCTCAAGCTGGGCTACGAAGGCACGCCCGAACTGGCTGCCCGCCTGCAGGATTTCGTCAAGGCCACCGTCGCGCCCTACAAGTATCCGCGCGAGATCGAATTCCTGGCCGCGCTGCCGCGCACCGAAACCGGCAAGCTGCAGCGCTATGCCCTGCGCCAGCGCGGCGCCTCACGCTGATACCGGAGAATCCATGCAGAACGAGGCAGGCAAGCCCTACACCAGCGAAACCCAGGTACGCTTCCGGCATTGCGATCCGGCGGGCATCGTGTTTTATCCACGCTATTTCGAGATGATCAACGACTTTGTCG
>DAIDKG010000295.1 GCA_027450125.1 Bordetella sp.
CAGGTGCGAGGGAGGATAAATCGGAACTCCCAGCATGGTCTGGCCCTGGCGACGGATGTTCGAATCGAGGCAATAGGCCACCGAGACGCCAGCCTCCCGCGCTTCATTGATCAGCATGGCCGAGATCAATGCGCTGCCGAGTATCGCGATTCTTTTGTCGTCCAGGCTCCGGAACAGGTTTTCTCCGCGTTTTCTTTTGCCTATCCATTGGAACAGGCTCTGCACGACGCGTGGCTGATCCTTGTCCGGCGCCTGGTAGGCATCGAGAATGACAGGAGCTTTGCGTCCGGCTTGGGAGAGAAAAATGCTGAGCGGCAGAAGCGGCTGAACGGCGTTCGCGGGAGCGTCCCGGTCTTGAGTCGCCAGGACGAATTCCTTTTCCAGGCCAGATATTTTGCTTTCGGGCAGCTTGGGTTTTTGCGTGTTGATCACCACGTGCTGCGCCTTGTAGCGCAGGGCGAAATTCCTCAGGAAAGGCGTGGCGGTCTTGGTCTGGGGAATTTTCCGCGACAGCTTGTACAGCGTGGTATAGGTATTGAGCGGGTCCAGGGAAATATTGGTCTGATGGGAGTCTTGCGGCCCATGCAGGCGATATTTCAGCAGCGGCTCATTCAAGAACCCAATGGAACCGCGCGTAGTGAGCAGGGACGGAATGAGAATGTCCAGTCCGCCATGCGATTTTGGCGCTTTGCCGCCCTGGATGCTTCCGTAGTAGATCGAGTCGATCAGCGACGCGGAAAGCTTCTTGCGGCAGAAGATCAAGGTGCTGGGCAAAGGCCACAGCAGCTCGGCGGGATACCTGACGATGTATTCGCCACGCTCATAAATCCTGTCCGGCCCCAGCGGGGTGAGATAAGGGCTCATGACCGCACCGTCTTTGTCGATCGTGCAGACGTTGGTCCATACCGCGGTCATGCCGGGATGCGCATCCATGAGCGCCATCTGCTTTTCCAGCATGGTCGGCATCATGATATCGTCGTCGTGGGTGGCAATGACCCGATCGCCACGTGCAATCTTGATCGCCGAAGCGCCGTTGAACGGCGCGGTGTAGCCCGGTGGATTCCTGACATAGCGTATGCGCTCGTCATTGATACCCAGGACGACGTCCGGCGTGTCGTCGGTGCTGCCATTGTCGAGAACGAGAAACTCGAAATTCCGGTAAGTCTGGCTGAGCACTCCCTCTATCGCTTCCTTCAAATAGTTGGAGCGGTTATAGGTGAGCAGGGCGATCGTTACTGGAATCGACATGGTTCATTCCCCGAAAACGGCCCAGGCGCAATAGGGCTGATGCGGGTGCCGCCTCAGGGAAATGTTGTTCAAGCCCAGAACCTCGTTGATCGCTATCGTTTCGCCGGGAAAGACGGGGGAATTGAGCTCGTCAAAGACCAGCAATGATCCTTTGGTCAGCCTTGGGATGATTTTTTCCAGCACATCCTTGGTGGGCTTGTACACATCCATGTCGAAGATCGCCATTGCCACGACCGCATGGGTATTGTTCTGCAGCCACGGATCTATGGTTTTCGACGCATCGCCCTTTATCAGTTCGAATTTCTTGATATGGGAAATGGGGGATAGCGACTCGTGGATGCTGAGTATTTCCTCGAGCGTTTCTTCGTAGTTCTTGGGAACGGCGTAGTCGCCGACCTTGGAGTTCGGGCCATCCTTGGCGTCCACTTGCGAAAAGCCGTCGAATGTATCGAAGCCGAATATCTTGCGGCTGTGGTTGTATGGTTCGTAGATGCCGCGCAGGTTGATCAGGCGGGCCAAGGTAGCGCCGTATTGCACGCCGAATTCGCAAATGACTCCCGGGACATCGACGATTTTCTGGTAAAGATCGTTGTAGTAAAGAACTCGGCTGAGCACTTGCCGCGAGGTCACGTTCTGGCTATGCGAATTCCATTGCATGCCGTACTGGGGCAGCATGGCCATGTTCAATTCGAGCAGGCGGTCGATTTTTTCGACCTCGCTGGCGGTGCGCTGCGTGAATTCGCCAGAGATCTTGCTCAATGCGGTGCCGGTGTCTTTCATGGAGTTGCCTTTTTGCCAGTCTATATGTGCGCGATAGCCCTGATGTCCGCCGCTTCCTGGCGAATGCGGCCAATTTCCGCTTGATCCAGGAAGGGGAACATGTCGTCGAGTTCCGGGGTGACGAACTTGCCGTTTTCATCTACTCGGGATTTGAGTTTCGGTGAGAACTCCTGGCGCGGGTCCACATGCAGGTCGATCACCAGCGGGCCGTCGGCTTGCAGCAGTTGATCCAGGCGAGGCAGGTCGGTTTGCGCCGCTATCGTTTCCGCGCGTAGCCCGTAGGCTTGCGCGACCGCGTGGTAATCGGGGAACTCCACGCCGGATGCCGGCGTCGCGCCGACAATGCGGCCGAAGAAATTCTCATGCGTCTGCCAGATGGACAGGTAGCCCTTGTTGTTGAGAATGATCAGGATGACGTTCAGGCCTGTGGTCTTCAGCGTCTGAAGTTCCTGGATATTCATCTGCAGGCTGCCGTCACCCGCGAAGCAGATGACGCGGCGGCCATGCCCTTCGGCTCGGGCTGCGGTCGCGGCTCCCAGGGCCGCAGGTAGATCGTGCCCCATCGAGGCGGCGCCCGAATTGCTGAAAAGGCGCTGACCCTGCTTTAGGTGGCCTACCTGGAACGGCAGGATGCAGGCTGATGCGTTGCCGCAGACCACGATATCGTCGCCCCGCATGTTCTGGAATATGCGGTCCACCATGACATAGGGGTTCAACGGGGCATCTGCTTTTTGCCGGTGTTCTGCGGCAGCGCCGTAGGTGGCGCCTATTTTCCGGCACCAGGCAGCCCAGGGCTCGAAAGAGGGAACCCTGGCGCCGGACAATTCGTCTTCCAAGGCGTCCAGGAAGTTCGACAAATCGGCTTCCACGCCCAGGTCCGGCTTGACGGTGGGCTTGCTCAGCTCGGCCGGGTCCACGTCCACCTGGGCCAGCCAGGCGTTTTTGGCGAAGGCATCCCAGTTGTAGCTGACCTGGCGGATATTGAGCCTCGAACCCAGCACAAGGACGAAGTCGGCGGCTTGCACGCACATATTTCCTGCCCGCGTGCCTATCGTGCCGGGGCGGCCGGCAAACAGGGGGTGGTCCGAAGCGATCAAGTCGTGTGTCCACGCGGTGGCAAGCGGGACGCCCAGCCTTTCGATCAGTGCGAGCAGGCGCTGCTCCACGTTCGCCAGCCTCACGCCGGTGCCCCCGAGTATCACGGGCCGATGCGAGGTTTGCAGCCTGGCGACGATCTGCCTGCAGGCCTGGCGCAGCGCGTCGTCCGACTTGGGCTCGGGCCGGCGCGCAGCCGCCGCGGGGATGTCGAGCGCGGCGGTCGACTGCTGTACGTCCAGTGGAATGTCCAGCCAGACGGGACCCGGGCGCCCGGACACCGCCTGTGTGTAGGCCTCGGGCAGCATGGTTTCCAGGTCCGTTTCCGACCGGACGACCCGGGCATATTTGCAGACATGGCTCGCCATGGCGATGGTGGGGCCTTCCTGGTCGCCGAGTTGGCGCAGGCCGGGCAGGTCATTAAAGTCCAGGCAGGTTTCCCGCTTGATCTGGCCCGACAGGACAATCATGGGAATCGAGTCAGTAAAAGCGCCGTAGACGCCGTTCAGCGCATTGATCGGGCCCGGGCCCGTGGTCACCATGACCACGGCGGGCTTGCCCGTGATCCGGGCATAGCCTTCGGCCGCCATGGCGCAGGCCTGCTCGTGGTGCATGTAGGTGCAGCGCAGCCCTTCGTGCCCGCCCAGCGCCTGGTTCAGGAACATGGCCCCGCCGCCGGTGACCGCGAAGACCTGGGTTATGCCTTGATCGACCAGCCACTGGGCGATTTGCTCGGAAACGCGTTTCATGCAGGTTT